>JAAZBY010000163.1 GCA_012513595.1 Chloroflexota bacterium | reverse complement strand
GGGCGGGGTCGGGGCCCGGCACGGCCACGGGCAAGGGCGCGTCGGCGGCAGGGTCGTAGGGGATGTCGGCCATCTGCACGTCGAGGGGCAGGTCGATGAGCACCGGCCCGGGGCGCCCCTCGCGGGCCAGGCGGAAGGCCTGGCGCAGCATGGTCGGCACCTGGTGCGGCTCGGTCAGGCACCAGGCCGCCTTGCAGACCGGCGCGGCGATGGTCGCGATGTCGACCGCCTGGAAGGCCTCCTTGCCGAGCTGCGCGGTGACGTTCTGGCCCGTGATGGCGATCAGAGGAATAGAGTCCACCTGGGCGGTGTACAGGCCGGTCACAAAGTTGGTCGCGCCCGGCCCCGAGGTGCCGATGGCCAGCGCCAGCCGGCCCGAGGCGCGAAAGTAACCGTCGGCGGCGTGCACGGCCCCTTCCTCGTGCCGGGCGATGTAGTGCTTGATCCGCTGTGAGGCGCCGAGATACTCGTACACCGGGTTGATGGCTGCCCCGGGGATGCCAAAGGCCGCCTCGATCCCCTCACTCTCCAGAATGCGGACGACAACTTCTGCAACGCGCATGGAACTTGCTCCCTGGCAGCCCTCCCCCGGGAAGGCCGCAACTTACACTACCGGCCGTATCGCGACGCGCGATCGAGGCGATCTGCCTGGCCGAGGTGGCCGGGCCGCGCTCCGTCACGCCTAGAGGTCAGGAGTACCGATGCTCCAGGCCTTCTTGGCCTCAGCCAGCGAGATGTGGCGCTGGAAGTAACGGTTCGCCGTGCGCAGGTACGACACACCGCGATGGAGCGCCTCCGAGTACTTGCTGGTGGGCGCGGCGGCGTCGGCTGCCGCTGTGACGGCGCCGTCGGGCAGCGCTTCGCCGTTCTGGATGGCCCGCGCGCAGCGCGTCAGCGCGTCGTCGGGATCGTAGAACATGGCGTCGACGATGTAGGCCTGATACTTGGCCGGGTCAGGGTTGTGGAAGGCCTGGGCGTACCGCGCGATCTGCACGTAGGCGTCCTGGCGCACCTTGAACAGACGGTCCAGCCAAGCCTCGGGATCCGACCGGTCGGGGATAAAGGTGTGAATGCTCAGCAGGGTGCGCTGAAACAGCACGCGAAACACCTCCTCGAACGGCGTGGCGGCCCCGAACATATTCGGCGCGTAGGGGAGGGCGGTGCCCCCCTTGTACACCTCGCGGAACACGAACACGTCGTGGTAGACGCTGACGTCGGTGGGGTCCTGAGGGTCGTCGGCGCCCAACGTCGCAAAGACTGGCTTCATGGTGCGGTCGGCGGCGCGGTGGAGCAGGGTGCCGAGGGAGTAGGCCAGCTTCCTCTCCAAGTTCTCCTGGGGCTGGCGGGCCTGCCAGCCGTCGCGGATGCGCTCCAAGAGGGCCGGGTTGAACGAGTCCGTCGACCGGGTGACCGAGCCGAGGCGGGCGATATCCAGGTGCTCGATGGCGACGTGACGAAAGGTCTCGTTCATCTCTGCCATGCGATCCATCAGGCGCAGGCAGTCGTCGCAGACGGCATAGTGGGTGATGTGCTCTGACATGCTACGGTGCTCTCCTTAAAGGACTGACTCGGCGAACGGTGCGGTGGCCGTGCGGCGCGCCCTGATGTGAGGCGTGCGCGCCATCTACTGCCGGCGGCCGGCGGCCTAGGGGTCGTTGTCAGCCGGCGCATCCCCGGGCATCTCGGCGGAAGCACGCAGGCTGCGGGCCAGGGCGTGTTGGACGTGCCCTTCCATGGCCTGGCCGGCGCCGGAGGCATCGCCGCGGCTGATGGCGGCGATGATGGCCTCGTGCTCGTGGAGGGGGGTGGCCCAGTGCTCGTCGGCAAAGCGCGCGCAGTCTGAGACGCGCAGAAAGGTCGGCGCGGCGATGCAGCTCAGGGCGTTGAGCAGGTAGGGGTTCTCGGCCTGCTCCCAGATGGCTGTGTGGGTGGCGACGTCGGCAGTGACGAAGGCCTCGAGGTCCTGCGCCTCACAGGCGGCGCGGTATTCGGCCAGCCTCTCGGCAAGGACGGCGGCCTTGGGGGGCGTGATGGCCGCGGCCGCCAGCTGCGCGGCCAGGACCTCCAGCCGCTCGCGGACCACGTACATCTGCAGGATCGCCTGCCGGTCCAGCTCTTTGACGTAGCGTCCGTCGGAGCGAGAGACGACAAAGCCCTCCCGCTCGAGGCGCAGGAGGGCGTCTTTGATCGGGGCACGCGAGACGCCCAACTGGTCGCCGATGGCGCGCTCGGAGAGGCTCGCCCCGGGCGCCAGCCGCCCGGCGATGATCATCTGGCGGATCAGGCGGTAGGCCTGTTCGCGCAGCGTGGTGCGGGTGAGCGGTGGAATGGCGTCAACCGGGATCATGGCCCTCCCCACGTATCGCTTGCAGCCTGGAATGCGGACGATGGAATTCCAGTGTGGCAGCAGTGTACGCGCAATGGGCTTCGACTGTCAAACGATGAATGCCCTAGGCGCGGGCCAGGCCCTCGAAGATCGGCACCAGCCGGGTGTAGGCCTCTCGGAAGAGGGGGTGGATCTCCTCGTAGCGCGCCGCGGAGGCCGCCGTGGGCTCCTCCCCAGGGCGCACCTGGACGATCTCGCGGACGACCTCGTAGCCCGGGTACAGCCCGACGCCGACGCCGCCGGCCACCGCGGCGCCGAGGGAGGTGGCCTCCACAAGGAGGGTGGGCAGGAGGAGCGGCAGGCCGAGTGCATCGGCCAGGATCTGGCGCCACACGGCCGAGCGCGCCCCGCCACCGATCAGGCGGAGCGCCTGGATCGGCGCGCCCTGCTCGCGGAAGGCGTCCAGGATCAGGCGTAGGTTCAGGGCCACGCCCTCCAGGACGGCGCGGGCCATCTCGGCGCGGCCGTGGCTCATGCTCAGCCCCAGGAAGGCGCCGCGGGCGCGGGGGTTCCAGTGTGGGCTGCGTTCGCCAAGCAGGTAAGGAAGGAACAAGAGTCCGTTGGCGCCCGGCGGAACGTCCCCGGCGCCGGCCTCGAGGGCGTCGTACAGCATTCCCTCCCCGCCGCCGCGGAGCAGCCGCTCGAGCCAGTCGAACGAGGCCCCGGCTGCCTGCATGGTCCCGGTGGGGAAGAGATAGGCCGGGTCCAGGTGGGCGAAGGTGAAGGTGCGCTGGGCCGGGTCGAAGAGGGGCTCCCGGCTGACGTAGGCAATCCACGACGAGGACCCCAGGTAGCAGTAGGCATCGCCCGGGCCCACGACGCCGGCCCCGGCCGTCGCGCAGGCCCCGTCGCCGCCGCCGATCACGACCGGCGTGCCGGGGCGCAGGCCCGTCTCGGCGGCCGCCCGCGCGGTGACAGTACCGATCACCGTGGCCGAGGGGCGTGCCGCCGGCAGCAGCCCGAGGTCCAGATCGACGGCGTCAGCGATCTCGCCGGACCAAGCCCGCACTGCGAGGTCGAACAGGTTGGTGCCCGAGGCGTCCGAGTAGTCGGTGGCGAACTCGCCCGTCAGGCGGTAGGCGACGTAGTCCTTGGCCTGCAGGAGATGCGCGGTCCGGCCCCACACCTCCGGCTCGTGGGCGCGCAGCCAGAGGGCCTTGGCCGCCGTGTAGGACGCGCTGGCCCGGTGCCCGGTGATGGCATAGACCCGCTCTCCTCCGACGCGTTCGGCAAGCCAGCGGGCTTCCTCCTCGGCGCGCGAGTCAGCCCAGATCAGGGCGGGCCGCAGCGGCGCGCCGGCGGCATCCAGCGGCAGGCAGGCCATCATCTGGCCGGAAAAGCTGACTACGGCGATGTCCTCGGCGGAGTGCCTCGAGGCGCTCAGAAGCCCCGCGGTGGCCTGGCACAGCGAGGCCCACCAGTCCTCGGGGTTCTGCTCGGCCCATCCCGGGCGGGCGTAGGCGGTGGGGTAGGCCGACACCTGGCTGGCCAACGGGTAGCCGTCCGCGGCAAAGAGCGAGGCCTTGTTGCCGGTGGTGCCGAGGTCAAAGGCCAGGATGAGCGCTGCCATGGGGCCTCCTCTTTCTCGTAGGGGCGGCTACGTCACGGGGCGCGCCCTCCCCGGCGTGCCGTAACCGCGGTCAGGCCAAGTCGAGGGAGCTCCAGCCGAGGGCGGTTCCGGCCAGCTCGTACAGCCATACCGGGTGTGGCGCCTCACAAAAGGCGGGCGCCGTCGCGAACCAGGTTTCACCTCGCTGGCGCGGTGCCAGCCCCGGGTGGTAGTGCCCGCTGAGCACCAGGCGCACGGCCGGGGAAGAGGCGGCCTCCGCCGCCAGCCGATCCGCGTCGGCGTAACGGTACGGGTAGTCCGACTGCGGCGGCTCAGGCCACAGGACGTAGTGCTGCACGTGCACCTGGGGCAGCGAGCCCCCCTCAGCCAGTGCCGCACGGAAGCGCTCCAGCGCCTCGGCCCGCCGGTGGGGGACGTTGGCCTCCTCCTCACGGTCGACGAAGGTAAGAAAGCGGTGCCCGTCGACGACGATCTCATCGGGCGGGCCAAAGAGCGCGCGGGTGGCCGGCAGCGGGTCGTGGTTGCCGGGCAG
>JAAZBY010000162.1 GCA_012513595.1 Chloroflexota bacterium | reverse complement strand
CGCGTTCCGCCGGCGCCTACCAGCGCCGCGGGAGGGGACGCTGGAGAGGATCACCACGGAGCCACGGATGACACGGAGAAGAGGGGAGGAGAAAAGTGCAAACCACTGAGGCACGGAGGACACGGAGAAGAGAAGGCACGTGCGGGGCGGCGGGCCCTCCGCCGCACGGCAACCACGGCGTTGTGGTCCCGAGCGCAGCCGCCGGTCCACCGGCCGGGACCTCGTCTGTGCCTAGCGGCACGGCGGACGAACCGCCAAGACGAGGTCCCGGCCGGGGCGCCCCCAATTGGGGGGGCAGGCAGGGCCCCTGGCGCCCGTCGTGCTCGCAGGCGCCCTACTCCGCCAACCGCTCCGCGCTCAGGCTCCAGAACGGCGACGGGGCCGACACCTCCACGTCATCGATGCCCACCCCGTAACTCTCAGCCAGCGCTTCCGCCAGGCCTCTATGCAGGGTGTCCACGATGTAGACGCGCGGGTCGGCCGCCAGACTCGCCAGGCCAGACGCAGGGACCCTGCCCTGCACCATGACCACGCCGATGAGACGCAGCGCTCGCATCTCCAGGCCGGGCGCCAGACCCTGCTCATCCAGCAGGCCGTCCGTCGCGCGCGCGCCGACCGTGGCCAACGCGCCCGCGGCGTCTCGCGCCTCCCACGTGGCGTGTTCGGCGACGAGGCCCACTTCTGTGGCGAGGGCCTGCGCCTCATCGACCGCTAGCGGCCGCGCCAGAGTCAGCTGCACCGGCACGTCGCCCTGGTCCTTCGTTGCCAGTTCTAGGGCCTCCTCGCGCGCGCGGCGGGCGTATTCCTCGCGCACAACAGGATCGTCCACCAGCGCATGGATCGATACCAACAGCCTGCCGGAGCCGTCCTGCTGCACCGTATAGTCCCATTCCTGGCCGGTGAGGTCCCGCGGGTGGGCGGTGGCCGAGGAGTAGGCGGAACGCACAACGGCTCTCGCCCCGATAGCCAGCAAAGCAACGACGACCATAGCGACCGGAACCAGCCAGCGTCTGCGGTTCATGGGGCGCCTCCGTTCACTGCTTGGCAAGCGTACGCTGCCGAGGCTCCTACTGTGCGGCCATCACCTCGCCTTTCCTGCTCGGCGCCGCTGCCGGGCAGCGGCACAGGCGGCCGGGCGATCGCCGCTTGCACAGTCCATGCAGTGGGGCGTTCTATTTGCGTCCCGAGTCAGCACAGTATGGCTGCGATTCAGCACGTGCTATGTAACTCGATAGACGTCGTCCATCCTCTTATCGTTCCGGCCCGCCTACGCCGAGAGGCGGCGGAAGCCTCTCCCGCCTGCTATGCCGGCGTCGCCCGTGCCTGTCATCCCGAGGAGGTCCCGCGTCGAGGCCGTCGACGCCCCCGAACCTCCGTGGTAAACCCTCCTCCCCGCCCCCTTGCCCCGGCGGCGTAACGCGAGTACACTTTGCCCGCTCGTATACGCCGCAATGTCGCCGTTTCCACCGGAGGGGATATGCCACCCGCAGCCCACATCCTCGACCACCTCTTTGCTGAGCGGGCCATCGATCTTGAGCGGGCGGCGTTCTTGGTTAGCCCGCCCCCGGCCCCAACCGGCCCGCTGGACTGGGGGCGCGCCGAGGGGATGATGCTCGGCTTGGCCGTGGGAGACGCGCTCGGCTCCTCCTGCGCGGCCGCCACCCCCGCCGTGCGCCGCAGCCTCCTCGGTGAGGTGCGCAACTACCTCCCCAACCGCTCCGCCGACGACCTGCCCTACGGCCTCCCCTCGGACGATACGCAGCTGGCCTTCTGGACGCTGGAATGCCTCCTCGAGGACGGCGGCCGGCTGGACCCCGAGCACCTCCTGGAGCGCTTTGCCGCCGGGACCCTCTTCGGCAGCGGCGTGGCCCTGGGGGCGGCCCTGCGCGCCTGGCGCGGCGGAGTACGCCCCTGGTACCGCGCCGGGCAGGCCTCGGCCGGCAACGGCGCCCTGATGCGCATCGCCCCGCTGGTCATCCCCTGGCTCCAAAAGCCCTCCGCCGAGCTGTGGGCCGCCACGGCCCTGGCCGCCGCCGCCACCCACAACGACCGCGCCTCCACCGCCGCCTGCCTGGCCTGGGTGCACATCCTCTGGCAGGCGCTCAGCATGCCGCAGGCGCCCGACCCGCTCTGGTGGCCCGAGTCCTACGTCGCCGTGGCCCGCGGGCTGGAGGGCGAATCGCGCTACGCCGCGCGCCGGGGGGCCTGGCAGGGCTACGAGGGGCCGCTGTGGCGCTACTGCGAGGAGCGCCTGGCCGACGCCTGGCGCCGCGGGCTGACGGCCGCCGAGGCCTGCGACGAGTGGGGCTCCGGCGCCTACCTGCTGGAGACGGTCCCCTCCGTCCTCTACATCCTCATGCGCCACGCCGCCGACCCCGAGGAGGCCCTGGTGCGCGCCGTCAACGACACCTACGACAACGACACCATCGCGGCGATCGTCGGCTCGGCAGTGGGCGCCCTGCACGGACGGCAGGCCCTCGCGGCGCGCTGGCTCGACGGCCTCTCCGGCCGCACCCGCGAGGACGACGCCGGCCACGTGTTCGTCCTCCTGGACCGCGCCCGCCGCGCCTTCTGGGAGGGGGACCCGGCGCGGACGACGTCCGCGTCGCAGACGTCGTCCGCGCCGCAGACGGCATTCGAGCCGCAGACGGCGTCCGCGCCGCAGGCGACGTCCGCGCCGCAGGCGACGTCCGCGCCGGCCGACGGTGCACCGGCCCCTGCCGTCCCCTACCCCAAGGCCTACTGGGTGCTGCCGGGGCGCTTCCTGGCCGGCGAGTACCCCGGCGCCAAGGACGGCGCGGAGGCCCGCGCCAAGCTGCGCGCCTTCCTCGCGGCCGGCGTGGACCTCTTTATCGACCTCACCGCGGCCGACGAGCCCCTGGAGCCGTACGCCCCCCTCCTGGCCGAGGAGGCCGCCGCCCTGGGCCGGCGCGCCGAGCACCGCCGTATGGAGATCCCCGACTATGCCGTACCCACGCCCGCCTTCCTGGCGGATATCGTCGACGCCATCGACACGGCCCTGGCCGAGGGGCGCACCGTCTACGTCCACTGCCTGGGCGGCATCGGCCGCACGGGCACCGTGGTGGGCGCCTACCTCGTGCGCCACGGGCTGCGCGGCGATCAGGCCCTGGAGCGGGTGCAGGCCCTGCTCGATACCACGCCCAAGGCGGGCCGTTCCTCCCCAGAGACGGCGGCCCAGACGGGGATGGTGCGCTCCTGGGTCGAGCAGGACCGGCCCTCCCTGCGGCAGAGGTTCCGCGGCAGCCTCCTGGGGCTGGCCGCCGGCGACGCCCTGGGCACCACGCTCGAGTTCTGCGCCCGCGGCGAGCGCACCGTGACGGACATCGTCGGCGGCGGGCCGTTCGGCCTGCCGCCCGGCTACTGGACCGACGATACCTCCATGGCCCTCTGCCTGGCCGATAGCCTGCTGGCCCGCGCCGGCTT
>JAAZBY010000161.1 GCA_012513595.1 Chloroflexota bacterium | reverse complement strand
TCCTTCACCAGCTCCGAGGCCGTGGTGATAAACAGGATCTTTTTGCGGGCCTCTTTTTCGCGGCGCTCGAACAGCAGGCGCTGGTCGGTGAGGAACAGGATCCCCTCGGTCTCATCGTCACCGGTGACCTGGCGCGCCTCGGTGGCATCTACCAGCGACTCGCCCACGCTCAAATGAAACGTGGCGCCATCGAGCCAGTCAAGGTTGCGCTCGCACTGCTTGACCTGGCGCTCGATGGCCTGGGCCTGGTCGAGCAGCGGCTCATAGGCGGCGGCGATGCTTTTCTGTTGGGCCTGCACCTTGCTCTCTACCGCCTTGACCTGGGTTTCGACGCGATCGATGGTGGGCCGGGCGGTGCTCAGCGGGCGCGTCTTGAGCGCTGAAAGGCGCCCGACAGCCTCGGCGGCCTGGGCCACCTCGGCCCGCAGCGCCGCGGCCTGGATCTGCAGATTGCCATCGGCCAGCCTCCGCGCGGCCGGCCACTGTGCTGCCAGTTCTTTGATCTGCTCCTCGATGCCCGCGTGATAGACATAACGGCGGGAACGCAGCCCGGCGACCCGGGCGGGCAGGGCGGCCAGCAATCCATCCGCGTCCGCCAGCCGGTCGCGGTCGCGGGTAAAGAGCGCATCCGCCTGCAGCCTCTGCAGGCGCGACTCGAGCAGGGAGATGGTGGAGGATGCGGTGCTTTCCTGAGACATGGGTGACCCCCTGTGTGTGAGCGCTGTGGAAGGTGACGGGCCAAGTATGACCGCGGGAGGGGCCATTGTCAAGAGGTCCGAGGTATTGGATTTGGTATTCACACCTCCTCTCTCTTGACAATAGAACAAATGTTCTATATGCTTATGGCAGGAGGCTGTCCCATGGCTGAACTGGAACGCGTGCAGCGCCTGGCGTCTACGGTGGCGACCATCCAGGCGCGCTGGGGCGAGCGGGCACTGGTACCCGCCCGGGAGGCGCCGCGCCAGGGCGTGCTGCCCAGCGGGATCGCCGCGCTGGACGCCATTCTGGGCGTGGATGAGGTCAAGTCCGCTTGCAGGCACAAGGGCGACGAGGCCCCTGCGGGGGGATTCCCCCGGGGGCACCTCAGCGAGTTGGTCGGCTGCGGCACGGCGGGGCACCTGATCGCTGCGGCGGGCGCGCTGTCCCAGGCGCAACGTCAGCGTCTGCACACGGTGTATATCGACGTGGGCACGCAGGCCGATGTGGCCGCTCTGGCGCGCTGCGGCGTGTATCTGGATGCGCTGGCGATCCTGCAGGCGCAGGACCTGCCGCAGGGCCTGGCCATGACCGGCGATCTGTTGCGCGCCGGATTCGGCGGCCTGGCCGTGTTCGACCGGGTGCACGATGTGGCGACCCTGGGCGACGCCGAGCACCTGGCGTCGCTTCAGCAGGCCCTGCGCGACTGGGCGCCGCTGCTGGGACGCTCCTCCGCCACGCTGTTGGTGCTCACCGAGACGGCGCTGCCCGGCCAGTACGCCGAGGGGCTGCCGCTGCCTTTCGCCGCGGACCTGCGCCTGCTGTTCGAACGCCAGCGCTGGCTGCTGGAGCGGCGGCAGATCGTAGGCTATGTCACCCGGGTCAGCGTGATCAAAAGCCGCTCTGGCGCCATGGGGGGGCGGGCGGATCTGACGATATCGATAGTTTAGGAGGTGCCATGCGCACCCGTGCCACGCGTATCGCCTGTCTGGCATTGAAGGAGGCCCCCGGGGCGGCACTGGAGTCGCTCTGGGAGGCGCTGGCGGCTCACACCCCCGCGGTGGAGTGGTCGCTGGAGGATCCCGCCCGCTTTTACCTGGATGCCGAGGGAATGGGCGCTCGCTATGGGGACGAGGCCGCCTGGTGCCGTGCAGTGTTGGCGGCCGTGCGCGATGCGGGGGGCGCCGAGATCGAGGTGCGCCATGTGCGCCTGGGGGTGGCCAACGCCCGCTTTGCGGCGCAGGTGGCGGCGCAATCGGCGCTCGCCAGCCCGGGCTACCGCGTCGTGGCCGAGCCCGATGCGCGCTTTCTGGCTGGCCAGGCGCTGGAGTGGCTGCCCCTGGACCCCGAGTCGCGGCGCCGCCTGCATCTGTATGGTATCCGCACCATCGGCGGGCTGGCGGCACTTCCCGCTGCCGCGGCGGTGGAGCAGCTTGGGCCGGAGAGCCTGACCGCCTGGCAGTGGGCCAACGGGCAGGACGCCCGCCCCGTGGTGGGGAGGCGCTGCCAGACGTTTATCGCTTCGCATCTCTATGAGGAGCCGGAGAC
>JAAZBY010000160.1 GCA_012513595.1 Chloroflexota bacterium | reverse complement strand
TCCAGGCACTCGGCCAGGACGAGCGAGCCCAAGCGGCGCCGTCGCCTAAAGTAGGGTCCCTCGTACCGGCTGCGATTGCCGTTGCGCACGAACTCCATGTAGGTCGTGGCGGGCAGGGCTGGCCAGGGCTCGCCCAGAACGGCCTCAGCCTGGCCTACCAGCAGGCCGCGTCTCTCGCGGTTGAGGGGGCTGGCGAGGAGGGCCTCCCAGGCCTCCCGCTCGGAAGCCTTGGGGAAGGGTCGCCACTGATCGCGGGGCATCAGGTTCCGTCGCACGGCGGCCAGGTCGTAACGTGTGGTCAGCATGCCGGTTCCTCCCAAACTCTGCGATGACTGCTCCGTCGTCGTAGCCTCCCCATTATCGCCATGCGCGGGAGTACGGCAAGCACCTGCGGGCGAAGCGGCGCCAGCGCACCGTGGTTGCGGCCTGCCCGCTGCCCGGGCATAATGCCAGAGATCGTTCGGACACTGGCCTTCGGGAGGACACTGGCATGCGATTCGGAGTCTCTAGCTACGCCTACCGGTACTCTGCGGCGAGGATCTTGGCGAGTCAGGGTCCCGCGGCTGCGGCGCAGCACGTTCTGGGCCGTAGCGCTGCGGCGGGGGCCGAGCTCGTCCAGTTCTGTGACAACGTCCCCCTGGCCGACCTGTCGGCCGAGGAGCTGGACCTCCTCCGCCGTGAGGCGACTCGCCTGGGCCTGGCCCTCGATGTCGGCACCCGCGGCATCGCCCTCCCGGGCCTGCGCACCTACCTGGCGCTGGCCGAGGAGCTGGGCAGCAGGGCGCTACGCCTGGTGCCCGACACGTCCGACGTCGCCGCGATCGAGCGGAGCCTCCGCGCGCTGCTGCCCGACCTCGCCCGGGCCCGGATCCCGTTGGCCATCGAGAACCATGCCGACCTGCTGGCCCCAGCGCTCGCGGCCCTCCTCGCGGATCTCGGCGGCCGCGAGGCCTACCTCGGCATCTGCCTGGACACGGCCAACTCCCTCGGCCTCCTGGAGCGTCCACTGGAAACGGCCGTGGCGCTGGCACCGCTCGCGGTACAGGCGCACATCAAAGACTATGCCGTGGAGCGCGCCGCGATCGGCTACCGCATCACTGGCCGCTCTCTCGGCCAGGGCTGGCTGGACCTGGAAGGCCTGGCCCGCATCCTGCGGCCGCTCCTTGCCGACCTGGACCTCTACGTCGAGCAGTGGCTGGACCCGGCCGACGACCTAGAGCGTACGCTAGCCACCGAGGAGGCCTGGGTGGCGGACAGCCTCGCAGCGTTGCGCCGCTGGGCAACGGCGGCGCTGCCCGGGGAGGCCTAGGCTCGCCGCGGCCTTGACTCTGTGGCCCGTCTGTGTTACGGTGCAGCCGTACCCTTGCCTGTCGTGGCATTGGGGTGCGTTGGTTTCCAGTCTGCTCGGGGTCGCACACGTCATTCCGCCTCACTCTACCCTCGTTCGGCTCTCGGAGCACAGTCGTTGCGAAGGAGAGAAGGTAATGCCAACGTTGAAGGGATCGCAGACCGAGAAGAACCTGCTGGCCGCCTTTGCCGGCGAATCGCAGGCCCGCAACCGCTACACGTACTTTGCCTCGGTAGCCAAGAAGGCGGGGTACGAGCAGATCGCCGCCATCTTCTTGGAGACGGCCGAGAACGAGAAAGAACACGCCCAGATGTTCTTCCAGCAGCTGGAGGGGGGCGACGTGGAGATCGTGGCCTCCTACCCGGCCGGCGTCATCGGCGACACGGCCGCCAACCTCGAGGCTGCCGCCGACGGTGAGCGCTTGGAGTGGACGACGCTATACAAGGACTTTGGCGCGATCGCCCAGAAAGAAGGCTTCCGCAAGATCGCCACGGTGTTCAAGGAGATCGCTGAGGTTGAGGAGCAGCACGAGGCGCGCTACCGCAAGCTGCTGGCCAACGTGAGCGAGGGGATGGTGTTCGAGCGCGACACGGTGGTCAAGTGGAAGTGCCGCAACTGCGGGTACGTCCATGAGGGCACCTCAGCCCCCAAGGTCTGCCCGGCCTGCCTGCACCCGCAGGCCTACTATGAGATCAAGGTCGAGAACTACTAGGCTCCCGAACACCCCATCAAGCAGCGCACGCTCCCCTCGTCTGCGACTCCTGTGGACGAGGGGACCGTTTCTATCCTGCGCCTGCCCCCGGACGCCGCTGCCGTCAGATCGGCAAGCCCGGGCGACCGATAGGCCAGGCTTCTGGCGGCCGCCGTGGTGCCGGCACCAGGACGCGTACGCCGTGGTGGTGCACCCGCGCCGTGATGGGCCCCGGGTCAAGTACCTCGCCATCAGCCTGTACCGCCTGTGGCGGATCGGCCACCAGGTAGACCTCCCTGGTCTGCCAGTGCTGCAGCGGGGCGGGGGTCGCGTCTCGGCGGTGCGGGCCGACGTCGGCCTCAAAGGCCGCAGTCGGCCGGGGCGGCGTCCGCGCGGCGTCCTCGCGCTGGAGCACACTGGCCGCCAGCGAGACGATCGAAACGATATCCGTGTCGCGGATGATGATGACGTCGAGCAGGCCATCATCGACATGGATCGTCGGGGCCAGGTGAATGCCCGGTAGCCCAAAGCCGCCCGAGTTGGCGATGATGCACGTGACCCCGCTGGAGACCACCTCGGCACCGTCGAGCATCAGCCGGTAATCTGACGGCTTGGCCTGCCCCAGTGCCTGGAGCGAGCGGGCCAGGTAGGCCAGCGTGCCGTAGCGATCCTTCTCTTCACGGTCCGCAGCGGCAGCCCAGGCCCCCGGGATCCCCAGCCCCACGGCCACCAGAAAGTGGCGCCCGTTCACCTCGCCGATATCGATAGCGCGTACCCAGCCATCGCCCGAGGTAAGCAGCGCTGCCGCCTCGCCCAGCCCCGTTGGGATGTTGAGCGACACGGCCAGCGCGTTGGCGGTGCCACCGGGCAGGATGACCAGCGGAGTCTCGCTGCCCAAAAGTGCCGCCGCGACGTCCATGATCGTCCCATCGCCACCATAGACGGCCAAAGCGTCGATACCGCGGTCCAGGGCGCGCAGCGCCAGGTCGCGCGTGCTGGCGTTGGGCCTGGTGATGGAAACGTCCCAGTCGATGTCGGCCGGCAGGAACACGTCGTTCAGGATGCTGAGCACGGGGCGGTTGCGTCCCGCGGCAGGGTTGACGATCACGTGCACCCTTTGCACGGGCGGCCACGCCCAGCCATGCTCGCCGGGCGTGGCGCCGATGGGAGACCCTCCGGCACCCACAGAACCGGGCCGTCTCAGCGTGCCTCTCTCGTCCACACTGTCACCTCAAGCGCTACCAGCCAGCTCCCTGTCGGGTCTCCTCCCCGTCACAGCCGGCAATCTTCCATCGTGCAGGGCTCGGCGGGTCAGCCTTGCGAGCCCTATACCTTGGCGCCAGGCCTGCGGTATATTGCTGCTACTAGACGTTTCTTGCGTTCTGTCCAGTCGTCCGTCCATAAGCCGGCCTCACCGCGCTGAATGCCAAGCGCCAGGACGGCCGACGGGTCATGGTCAAACCAGGGAGCCAGATGATGCCCGGGCAAATACCGCTGGGCCGCCGGCAGCGCCGCCAGCTTCTTGAGGCTGGCCAGCAGGTCCTCTCGGCTAAAGCCGGGGCTGCCGCAGTAGCCCAGGCCACCATCCTCAGTGATCGTGTCGCCGGTAAAGAGACAGATCTGGCCGTCCACCGCGATGCGGAAACAGGTTGAGGAAGGCGTATGCCCGGGGGTAAAAACAACCTCGACGAGGAACTCGCCGATCTGCGCCAGTCCCTCATGCTCAATGATTATGTCGCGTGACGGGTCGATCAACCCGGGCAGTGCCGCCGCCACCAGCGGCGAGCAGGCCACGCTGGCCCCCCGCAGGCAAAACTGCGCCAGGCCCCAGGCATGGTCC
>JAAZBY010000159.1 GCA_012513595.1 Chloroflexota bacterium | reverse complement strand
CATCCCCGCCGCGACTTTGACCGCCGCCCCGGGCCCCTCCGAGCCGGCTATCGTCTGCCCCGTCGACACGCGGGCGGGCGCCACCGTGCTGGGCGTCACGCTCATGCTGCTGCTGGCCCTCACCGGGCTGGGCCTGTCGTTGATGCCGGTGGTGGCGGACCAACTGGCCGCCGAGTTCGGCTATTCCGACTCGCAATTGGGGTTGCTCACCTCGGCGTTCATGCTGGCCCTGGGCGTGACCGCCATCCCCTGGGGACTGGCCGGCGCCCGCTGGGGCGGACGCACGCTGGCCGTCGGGCTGGCCCTGGGCATCGCCGGCTCGCTCCTGTGCGCCTTCGCCGCCTCCTATGGCGGCTTCGTGGCAGGACGCCTGCTGCAGGGCGTGGGCCTGGGTGTGATCGTCCCCACCGTGGGCAGCGTCATACCCGCCGCGACCGCAGCGCGCTTTCGCGGCCGGGTATGGGGGGTGTTCGGCACCGGGCACGGGCTGGGAGTGGTGCTGGCGTTGCTCATCCTGCCCAGCGTGGCGGCATGGGGAGGGTATCGGGGGGTCTTCCTCACCAGTGCAGGGCTCATCGCGCTGTTCGGAGTGGTGGCCCTGGCGCAGCCGGCGGTGCGGCAGAAGCCGGGGCACTGCGGGGACGGCGTGGGGGCGCGCGCGCTGGCGCGCGCGCTCAGGACCACGCTCGCCAACCGGCAGGTGCTCTTGCTGTGCGTGTTCAACCTGGCCGCACTGGCCGTGGGGGTGGGGGCGCTGGTGTGGACCCCGCCCTACCTTCAGGCCGAGTTCGGCGCGAGCGTGGGCACCTCGGCCTACCTCACCGCGGGTCTGGGTGTAGCCCAACTCGTCGGCAACCCCCTGGGCGCCCTGGCCATGGCCCGCTGGGGCAAGAAGGCAGTCATCGTGGCCTCCATGCTCCTCATGGTGGCGTGCACGGCCTTGGTGCCCTTGCTACCCGGACTGTGGCTGGTGTTCGTGTTCGTGACCCTGGCGGGGCTCCTGACCATGACCTACTTCTCCCCGCTGTTCGCCGGCATAGCCGAGGTGACGCGAGATCCCGCCCAGGTGGGGGCAGCGACCGGGCTCCTGGAGGTCTTCGGCTTTGTGGGCGCCCTCGTGGTCCCGTGGCTGTTCGGCCTGCTGCTGGATGCTACCGGGCAGCAGACCGGCTACCTGGCCGGCTATCTCATGCTGGCCGGCATAGCAGCGGTCACGTGCGTGGGGCTGTTCTTCCTGCGCCTCCCCAGGGCCGGCGGAGCGACTCCGGTCAGATCCCGGCCGGACGGTGCTTGACGAAGGTCCCCGCGTCCAGGTCGCGCCAGGCCTGCGCCAGTTCTTCCGCTGTGTTCATGACGATGGGACCTCGCCAGGCGATGGGCTCGCGAAGCGGCTTGCCCGACACGAAGATGAAGCGGGCCCCACGCTCGTCCGCCTCGATCGTGACCTCGTCGCCATCGCCGAACAGGACCAGCGTCCCCGAGCCCGCGACCACCGGCTCGCCGGATGCGCCGAAGCGGCCGTCGCCTTGGAAGAGATAGGCAAGCGCCGTGTAACCCTGCTGGGTCGGATGGGCCCAGCGGGCACCCGGTGTGAGCGAGACATCGAAGTACTCGGCGTCCACGGTGAGATCGACCACGGGCCCCGCCACGGGCCCTGCCACCGAGTCAATCCCTTCGGCGCTCCGGCCACCGGCCCCGCCGACGACCCTCCCCGCGATGACCCGCACGGCGGCGCCATCCACCTCGACCACCGGGATCTGGGCCACTTCGATCCCCTGATAGCGCGGGTCGCGCATCTTCTGGGCCGCGGGCAGGTTAAGCCACAGCTGGAAGCCGCCCATGCGTCCCTCGGCGTCTCCCCGCGGCATCTCCTGATGGATGATGCCGCTGCCGGCCGTCATCCACTGCACGTCGCCCGCGCGGATGGTGCCGGCGTTGCCCAGCGAGTCGCCGTGGTCGCATTCGCCCTGGATCATGTAGGTGATGGTCTCGATGCCCCGATGCGGATGCCAGGGGAATCCCGCCTCGTACAGGCTGGGACGATCGCCGCGGAAGTCGTCCATCATGAGGAAGGGATCGAACAGCTTCTCGTCGCCGTTGCCGAACGCCCGGCGTAGGTGCACCCCCGCTCCCTCGAGCGTGGGCCGGGCCTGTCGTACCAGGGTCACGGTTCGAGCGCTCACGTCGCCATCCTTTCTTGCGCGTCTATCGGGCCAGATATCCCCCATCGATGGGGATGAGGACCCCGTTGATGTAGCTGCAGGCGTCGGAGGCAAGAAGAAGAGCCAATCCCTTGAGCTCTTCCGGCAGTCCGATCCGTCCCACCGGCACGAGCGGCAGCGACTGCGCAAGCCACTCGGGATCCTCGGAGCAGTTGTTCCCGATGTTGGTCTTGATGAAGCCCGGGCAGATGCCGTTGACGTTGATGCCGTGCGGCGCGTAGCACACGGCGAGTTCACGCGTGAGTGTGACCAGCGCGCCCTTGGCCGCGTTGTAGGCGGGGCAGGACTGGAGCGCGGAGGAGGCGGTGAACCCCCAGATCGACGAGACGTTGATGATCTTGCCGCTCCGCTGCGCCACCATGTGCCCGAGGACCTCGCGGGCGCAGTAAAAGGCGCCGTGGAGGTCGATGTCGATGAGACGGGTCCACTCCTCCGTCGAGAGCTCGTGGAGCGGGATGGGACGAGCCCCGATGCCCGCGTTGTTGAACAGGATGTCCACCCGGCCGAAGGTTGCGATTGTGCGCGCCACCATGTCCTTCACCTGCGCCTCCTGCGAGACGTCGCAGAGAACGGTGAGGGCACGGCGCCCCAGTCGCTCGATGTGACCAGCGGTCTCGGCCAGGCCCTCGCCGTCGATGTCGGCGCAGACGACGTCGACACCGGCCTCGGCCATCGTCTCGGCGAACAGGCGTCCCAGACCCCCGGCAGCGCCCGTG
>JAAZBY010000158.1 GCA_012513595.1 Chloroflexota bacterium | reverse complement strand
GCGCGGCGCGCACGGCGCTGCGGCACTATCGGCGCCGCGATGCGTAGCGCCGCGGCAGGCGCCCGGCGCCCATTCTGCGCCTTGCCCCGAGATGCTATCATGACCGCCACGCCGCCGAGGCGGCCCCGCGTGGCGCTACCGTGGGAGTGAGTACCGTGCCACCGTCCGAGACGCCCACCCGTCCCCGCGCCACGCGTTACCTACGCGCCGCGCGTTACTTACGCGCCGCGCGTTACTTACGCGCCGCGCGTTACTTACGCGCCGCTGCCCTGGCCCTCCTGCTGGTAGCGGCCTCGGCCTGCGGCACTATCGAGGCGCTGACGGCCCCCACGCCCACGCCCACCCTCACGCCGCTGCCGACCTTTACGCCCGTCCCGACGGCCACGGTGACGCCCGCCGCTACGGCCACGCCGACCGTCACGCCGACGCCCACGCCCCCGCCCCTGGCCGCCGCCCTGGAGGCCCCCCAGGCGCAGGCGCCGCAGGGCTCGACGGCCCGCATCCGCGTGACGAGCAACCTCCCCGCCCGCGTGACGGGCCGCCTCGGGGAGCAGGCGCTGCGCTTCGTCACCAGCGACGGTCTGCTGCACACCGCCCTGGCCGGCATCGACGCCATCGCCCCCTTGGGGGCGCTGCCCCTCCGCGTGGAGGTGGCCAGCGACGACGGGCAGGCCGCCCTCCTGGAGGGCAGCGTCGAGGTCGTCGCCGGCGCGTTCGAAACCGAGTACCTCGTCTTCGAGCCGGAGGTGGACGCCCTCCTGGACCCCGACATCGCCCGTCCCGAGTATCTGCGCGTGGCCGAGATCTTTGCCGGCTGGTCGGGCGGGCCGCTCTGGCAGGGGACCTTCGCCTGGCCGCTGGCCGAGCCGTACGTGACCTCCGAGTTCGGCACACGGCGGCAGTACGGCGAGCGGTTGGCCTCCTACCACGCCGGCACCGACCTGCGCGGCGCGGTCGGGGTGCCGGTGTCCGCCGCGGCCGATGGGGTCGTCGTCCTGGCCGAGGAACTACAGGTGCGCGGCCGGGCCGTGATCCTGGACCACGGCGCCGGCGTCTTTACCGGTTACTTTCACATGGATACCATCGGCGTGGCGGTCGGTGAGCGGGTCGCCGCGGGGGCCCAAGTCGGCACCGTGGGGGCCACCGGCCTGGTGACGGGCTCGCACCTCCACTGGGAGGTACGGGTGGGCGGGGTGGCCGTCAGCCCGCCCGACTGGACGGCCGTCGACTACCGCTAGAAGCCTGCCGCGGCAGCGGGCCCGGCAGGGTGGAACAAGGAGGGCAACGTGGCCAGAGAGAAGCAGTTCTACCGCGATCGGTTCTACGTCATGGCCCACCGGGGCGCGCGGGGCCTCGCCCCGGAGAACACCCTGGCCGCCTTTCGCACCGCCATCGAGGTCGGGGCGGACGCCATCGAGCTCGACGTGCAGCCCTGCGCGACGGGCGAGCTGGTAATCATCCACGACGGCGCCCTGGAGCGCACCACCAACGGCCACGGCGCCGTGGCTGAGACGTCGTTTGCCGACCTGCGCGCCCTCGACGCGGGCGCCTGGTTCGGGCCGCAGTTCGCTGGGGAGCGCATCCCCACCCCGGGCGAGGCGCTTGACCTGGCCCGCGGGCGGCTGCTCGTGAACATCGAGATCAAGACGGGCACGCCCGACGACCTCGGCGTCGAGGCCGCCCTGGCCGAGGCGATCCGCGCGCGCAACATGGAGGGCGAGGTGCTCATCTCCTCGTTCAACCCCGCCGCCCTCCTGCGCATGAAAAAGCTGGCGCCCGAGTTGCCCCGGGCGCTGATCTACAGCAATATGAGGGTGTTCCCGCAAGACCTGGCGCTCCTGGCGCTCGAGGCCCTCCACCCGCGCCACACCCTGGTCAACGCCGCCATGGTGAACCTGGCCCACTCGCGCGGCTACGCGGTGAACGCCTGGACGGTGAACGAGCCCGCCGACATGGAGGCGCTCGTGGCCTTGGGCGTCGACGCCATCACCAGCGACTATCCCGAGCGCCTGCGCCGGATCGTGCCCGGGGGCTGAACGCCCCGGGCCTGGCCCGACGGCCCGCGGCCCGTGGCGCCCCGCGCCCGGCCGCCCGCCCGCCGGTGCATGACAAGGGGGATGACGTGACCCACGAACACCCGCTCGTGCGCCTGGCGCGGGCGACCATCGAGGCCTACGTCCGCGACGGACGCGTGGTCGACCCTCCCAAGCCGCTCAGCGCCGAGATGCAGGCCCGCCGCGGGACCTTTGTGTCGCTGCACATCGGCAAGAACCTGCGCGGTTGCATCGGCACGATCGAGCCGACCCGCCGCAACGTGGCCGAGGAGATCATCTCCAACGCCATCTCGGCCGCCACGCGTGACCCGCGCTTCAACCCCGTCACCGTCGTCGAGCTGCCCTCCCTGGACATCTCCGTCGACGTCCTGACCGAGCCGGAGCCGATCTCGGCCATCGACCAGCTGGACCCGCGGGTCTACGGCGTCATCGTCGAGAGCGGGCAGCATCGCGGGCTGCTCTTGCCCGACCTGGAAGGGGTCGACACGGCCGAAAAGCAGGTCTCCATCGCCCTGCAGAAGGCCTGGATCGACCCGCGCTCCGCCTACCGCATGTACCGCTTTGAGGTGGTACGCTACCGCTGAGCCGATGGCCCGGCCGGCGGGGCCGCCTACTCCTTCTTCAGGATGACCACCTCGACGTCGTCCGGCGCCAGGTCGCGCAGTGCTTCGGCGTCCTTGGCTGAGCCGACCACGTCGCCATAGTGCATCGGCACGGCGTATTCCGGGTGCATGAGCCCCAGCGCCTCGGCCGCCTCCTTGGCCGTCATCGTGTAGGTGCCCCCCACCGGCAGGATGGCCACGTCGCAGCCGATCTCGGCCATCTCGGGGATCAGGTCGGTGTCTCCGGCGTGGTACACGCGGCGCCCGTCCATCTCCACCACATAGCCCACGTGGCCCGCCTCACGGGGATGGTTGGGCTTGTTGGTGTTGTAGGCCGGCACCGCCCGCACCGTCACCTCCCCGATGGTCATGGCCTGGCCCGGCTTGATGACGCGGACGTCCCCCCGCAGCTTGGCGCGGCAGGAGGCCGGGCAGATGATCACCGTCTCCAGCTTGGTGAGCCTGGCGATGTCATCGGGCGAGAGGTGGTCGTGGTGCTCATGGGTCACCAGGACGATATCGGCCGGGCGGGGGTTGCGCAGCTTCCAGGGGTCGATGTACACGGTGGCGCTGCCGTCCAGGCGGAAACTTGCGTGTCCGAGCCAGTGGATGTCCTTCAGCATGGGTTCCCTCCTCGGTACGATCGATGTCGCCAGATCGGCAGATCCTCACTTTCGCACCTCATTCTAGTCGTGGGCGGTTCTTTCCGCAAGGGTGCGGCGGCGGGCGCCCGGGGCTCTTCTGGGCGGCCGTCGGCCATCGGTTGCCGCGACGGGCCGTTGGCCCTTGTGTGTGGCCCTGGCTTCCTGGTAAAATGGCGGTACCACGCCTGGGGGCAGACCCGCCCCAAGCATTCGGGAGGTGCGAGATGGCTTGCTCCTACCATCGCAAGGTCCTGCGCGTCGACCTGACCAGTGGCACAGTCCGCGTCGATGAGCCGTCCGACGCGTTCTACCGGCGCAACATGGGCGGCTGGAACCTGATTGCCGAGGTGCTGCTGCGGGAGGTCCCCGTCGGCGCCGATCCGTTAGGCCCCGCCAACAAGCTCGTGTTCGCCCCGGGGGTGTTGACGGGCCTGGCCCTCTCCGGCGCCTCGCGCAACGCCATCGGGGCCAAGTCGCCGCTGACGGGTGCCTTTGGCGCCGCCGAGGTGGGCGGCGGCTGGGCGGCCCAGCTCAAACAGGCCGGGTACGACGCCATCATCTTCGAGGGCGCCTCGCCCCGGCCGGTTTACCTGTGGGTGCACGACGGGCAGGCGGAGCTGCGCGACGCGGCCCACCTGTGGGGCCAGGATACTCAGGCGACTGAGGATACTATCCGCACCGAACTCGGCGACCGGCACGTCGAGTGCACCCTCATCGGCCCCGGCGGCGAGAACCTTGTCGCCTACGCCTGCATCATGAACGGCCTCAAAGACGCCGCCGGCCGCTCCGGCCTCGGCGCCGTGATGGGCTCCAAGCGCCTCAAGGCCGTGGCCGTGCGCGGCACCCGCCGCCTCGAGACCGCCGAGCCGGAGCGCATCCACGCCCTGGCCCGTGAGATGGCCCGCCTGGTCACCTCCGGCGAAAAGGCCTCCGGCCTGCACAACTGGGGCACCGGCGGGGACCTCTCCGACATGGTTACCACCGGCAACCTGCCCACGCGTAACTTTCGCGACGGGGACTTTGAGGAGGGCGCCGTAGCCCTCTCGTCACAGACCTACATGCCCGTCTATGGCCAGGGGATGGAGGGCTGCTGGGCCTGCGTGGTGCGCTGCAAAAAGGTCTTCCAGGCCGAATCGCCCCACCCGGTCGACCCCGCCTTTGGCGGGCCCGAGTACGAGACGGTCGCCGCCCTCGGCTCCTGCTGCGGCGTGGCGGACGCCGTCGCCGTGGCCCGCGCCTCCCAGCTGTGCAACGCCTACTCGCTCGACACCATCGCCACCGGCATGCACATCGCCTTTGCCATGGAGTGCTACGAGCGCGGCCTCCTCACCGGCGCACAGGTCGACGGGCTCGACCTGCGCTTCGGCAACGCCGAGGCGATGCTGGCCGCCGTCGAGGCCATCGCCCATCGCACCCCCGGCCTCGGCGAGCTCCTCTCGGGCAGCGTCAAGCACCTGGCCGAGCGCCTGGGCGGCGAGGCGCCCTTCTTTGCCATGGAGGTCAAGGGGCAGGACTTTCCCATGCATGAGCCGCGCTTCAAGCGCGCCCTGGCCATCGGCTACGCCGTCTCACCGACCGGGGCCGACCACTGCCACTCCCTGCACGATTCGGACATGAACAACGCCCTCGACAACGGCCTGCGCCCGGCCGGCACCCTCACCTCGCTGGGGGTCATCTCGCCGATGCCGGTGGAGAGCCTCGGGCCCGAGAAGGTTCGCGCCGCCATCTACCACACCCTGGACCAGGTGGCCATGAACTGCATGGCGCTGAGCCTCTTTGTCCCCTGGACGATCGAGGACAAGGTCGCCATCGTCCGCGCCGCCACCGGCTGGGACGTGACTTCCTACGAGCTGATGAAGGTCGGCGAGCGGGCCTACACCCTGGCGCGGGTCTATAACGCCCGTGAGGGGTTCACCGCCGCCGATGACCGCCTGCCCGCGCGTTCCTACGGCCCCACGGCGAACGGAGCCCTCGACGAGGGCGGCATAGACCCCGAGCTCCTGCAAGAGGCGATGCATACCTTTTACGGCATGATGGGCTGGGATGAAGAGACCGGCATCCCCAGCGAAGCCAAGCTCCACGAGCTCGACCTGGCCTGGGCCATCCCCTACCTGCCCAAGCGCTAGCATTCCGCACGAGCCCCGCCGCCCGGGCACGATCCGAGCGGCGGGGCCGCCCCCTGCCCACGCCGCGCGCACGTTCGGCATGGCCGGGACAGGATTACAGGACTAGAAGACTGACAGGATTTACAGGATTGACAGGATTAGCAGATTGCGCTGCCGACACGTGCTCACAGCACGCCTAGGCATCCACATTCCCAATCCTGTAGATCCTGTAAATCCTGTCAATCCGGCAAATCCTCTCCTTCCCCTCCTCTCCTTCCTTGGCCTGCCTCCCGCGCCATGGTATACTTGGCCCGCGCCGCTCCTGGCCCGCCCGTGAGAGGAGTGCCCTCCCTTGCATATCATCGTCTGCATCAAGTCGGTCCCCGATACGACCCAGGTCCGCTTTGACCCCGTCACCAACACCCTCCTCCGCTCCGAGGCCGCGTCGATCGTCAACCCCTTCGACATGTACGCCATTGAGGAGGCCCTGCGCCTGCGCGAGGCCCACGGCGGGTCCGTCACCGTCCTCACCATGGGGCCGCCCCCCGCCGAAAAGGAGCTCCGTGAGGCGCTGGCCATGGGTTGCGACCGGGCCGTGCTCCTCTCCGCCCGTGAGTTCGCCGGCGGCGATACCTGGGCCACCGCCTACACCCTCTCCCAGGCCATCCGCCGCCTGGGCGAGTTCGACCTGGTCCTGTGTGGCAAGCAGGCCATCGATGGTGACACCGGCCAGGTGGGCCCCGGCATCGCCAACCAGTTGGGCCTCCCGCAGCTGACCTATGTCTCCAAGATCGCCGCGGTTGACCCCGCCGCGCGGAGCATTCGCGTCGAGCGCCTCCTCGAGGAGGGGCGTGAGACGGTCGAGGCGCCGCTGCCGGCCCTCCTTACCGTGCTCAAGGACATCAACATCCCGCGCTACCCCAACCTGCGCGGCATCCGCACCGCCCGCCGCGCCGAGATCCCCGTGTGGACCCCGGCCGACCTGCCTGGCTGTGAGGTGCGGCACCTGGGGCTGAACGGTTCGCCCACCCAGGTGGTCAAGGTCTTCACCCCGCCCGCCCGCCAGGGGCGCGCGGTCATGTTGGACGGGAACAGCCCCGAGGCGGCCGCCGCCGCCCTCTGCGATCGCCTCTTCCTCGAAAGGGTCCTCGGGTGACGCCATGACACTCCTGATCATCGATTCCGACACCTGCATCGGCTGCGGCGCCTGCGTCGACGTCTGCCCGGCCGGCGCCCTCTCCCTCGTCGATGGCCTGGCCGTGGCCGACGACCGCTGCACCGCCTGCGGAGCCTGCCTCCCCGAGTGCCCGGTCGAGGCGTTGGCCCTCCCCGCTCGGGCCGCCGCCGACGAGAGCCTGGATTCGTTCCGCGGCGTGTGGGTCTGGGTGGAGCAGTTCAACGGCCGGGCCGGTGAGATCTCCTGGGAGATGATGGGCCAGGGGCGCCGCCTCGCCGATACCCTCGGCGTACCCCTCACGGCCTGCGTGCTGGGGCACGGGATGGACGCCGTGGCGCGGGAGACGATCGCCCGGGGCACCGACGTCGTCCTGCTGGCCGACGACCCCGCCCTGGCCGCCTACCGCACCGAGCCGTACTCGCGCGTCCTGGTGGACCTGGTGCGCAAGCACCGGCCGGAGATATTCCTGCTGGGCGCCTCGTCCCGCGGGCGCGACCTGGCCGGCTCGGTGGCCACGCCCCTCCACACCGGCCTCACCGCCGACTGCACCGGCCTGGAGATCGACCTCGAGAGGCGCCTGCTCTTGCAGACCCGCCCGGCCTACGGCGGCAACATCATGGCCACCATCGTGACGCCCAACCACCGCCCCCAGATGGCCACCGTCCGCCACCGCGTCTTTGAGGCCGCCCCGCGCGACCCCTCCCGCAGCGGGCAGATCGTCCCGGTGCCCGTGGCGCTAAGCGAGGCCGACGTAGTCACCCAGGTGGTCGATTTCGTCGTCGAATCCGGCGAGGTGAACCTGGCTGACGCGGCCATCATCGTGGCCGGCGGCGCCGGCATCGGTGGCGCCGAGGGGTTCGCGCCCCTCCGCGAGCTGGCGCACCTCCTGGGCGGCGCCGTGGGCGCCTCGCGCGCCGCGGTCGACGCGGGCTGGATCCCGTATCCGCACCAGGTCGGCCAGACGGGCCGCACCGTCCGCCCGGACCTGTACATCGCCTGCGGCATCTCGGGCGCCATCCAGCACCTGGCGGGGATGTCCACCGCCAAGGTGATCGTGGCCATCAACACTGACCCGGAGGCGCCCATCTTTGGCCTGGCCCACTATGGCATCGTCGGGGACGTCCGCCAGGTGGTGCCGGCCCTGACCGAACAACTGCGCGCCCGCCTGGCCCGCCACTAGCCGGACGTCCGCGCAACCCGTTGAGGACACTGCGGCCCTGCGGCCGCGTTGAGAGGCCTATGACCGTCACCTACACCATCGAGGAGCTGGAAGCGCTCCGCGACGTTCGCTACCATCGCACGCCCGCCCTGCGCGCGCACACCGAAGAGCAGGCCCTGGCCTTCATCAACGAGGTGGGCTTTTGCTTCCTCTTTGGTGACAAGGCGGTGGAGATCCCCACCCTGTGGGGCGCCGTGGTCGGCTCTCGCCGGCCGCTGCCGGCCACGAATCGCGACGCCGACATCGGCCGCACCTGGGCCTGGAAGGACACCCTGCCCGCCCGCGGGGAGATCCTCTACGGCAAGCTCCTGCGCAGCAAGCCGACGCTCGTCTCGCTCGACTTGCTGCCCACCTTTTACGCCCTCTCGCCCAACTATGGCGACCTAGAGGACTATATGCTCCAGTACGAGGACGGGCGGCTGAGCGTTGAGGCCAAGAACGTCTACGAGGCGCTCCTCGAGGGGGGCGCCCTCTCCACCAGCCGCCTGCGCCAGGTGGCCGGCCTGTCGGGCGGGGGCGTCAACGCGCGCCGCTTTGACCGGGCCATCGGTGAGCTGCAGGAAGAACTCAAGATCGCCAAGGTGGGTACCTCCGACGCCAACCGCTGGGGGTACGCCTACGTGTACGACCTGTTCGTGCGCCGCTTCCCCGAGGTGCCCGAGCAGGCCCGCGCCATCTCTACCGACCAGGCCATGGCCACGCTCCTCGAGCGCTACCTCCACAACGTCGTGGCCGTCGAGGAGGCCGTGGCCCGCCGCCTCTTCCGCTGGGACGGGTGGGAGTGGCAGCGCACCCTGGAACGCTTGCGCGCCGCCGGCCGCTTGGCCGCCGACGTTCGTATTGACGGGGCCAAGGGCGATTGCCTGGCCCTGGCCACACCATCCTGAGGAGGACCGATGCCGTCTGCACCCCGCACCCTTGAAGGCAAGACCGCCTGGATCACCGGCTCGTCGCGCGGCATCGGCCTGGCCATCGCCGCGCACCTGGCCTCGCTGGGCGCCAGCGTGGCGGTGCACGGCTCGTCGCCGGGCTCACCCTGCGCCTTTGGCGAGGGCACCACGCTGGAGGCCGCCGCCCGCGCCATCGCCGAGGAGAGCGGCTCCCCGGCCATGGCCGTCTGCGGCGACCTGACCGATGAGGGGCGCGTCCGCGACGTCGCCAACCAGGTGCGCGCCCGCTTGGGCCGCATCGACATCCTGGTCAACTGCGCCGGCGGAGATATCGGCTCGCGGGGCACCGCGGCGCCCAACGCCGGCAAGCCCGCCCAGAACGACGCCGTGTTCATCTCCCTCGACGACCTGCGCACCGTGCTGGACCGCAACCTGCTCACCTGCATCCTGGCCTGCCGCGAGGTGGCCCCGGAGATGATGGAGCGCCGCGCCGGCCGCATCATCAACATCGGCAGCATCGCCGCGCTGTTCGGCCACGCCGAGTCGGCCATCTATGCCACCGCCAAGGCCGCCGTCCACGAGTACACCCGCTGCCTGGCCATGCAGCTGCGCCCCTACGACGTCGCCGTGAACGTCGTCGCCCCCGGCGATACGGTCACCGAGCGGTTCAAGGCCTCCCGCCCCGTCGAGGAGGCCATGATGCGCCACTCCGGCACCCTGGAGCGCTACGGCTGGCCGCTCGAAGTGGCCCGCGCCGTGGCCTGGTTCGCCGCCGACGACACCACCTACATCACCG
>JAAZBY010000157.1 GCA_012513595.1 Chloroflexota bacterium | reverse complement strand
CACGCAGGTGGGCATGTTGAGCCCCGATCCACCCCGCCTGATCACGACGCGCGCGCGGGCCGAGGCGGGCACCCCGGGGGCGATATCGCCCCTCGGGCTGGTGGCGGCCCTGGGAGGCACCTGGTTGGCCGGCCTGGCCGGGCTGGGTGCCAGGGCCCTGTCCGCCTGGCTGAGCGTGCGGGCCTATGACCGCCGCCTGCTGTGGCTGCCTCTGGCGGCCATGGTCGCCGGGCTGGCCGGCAGCCTCGTTGATAGCCTGCTAGGCGCCACGGCCCAGGCGGTGTATTATTGCGAGGCTTGCCAACGCACCACCGAGGATCCGCTGCATACCTGCCCGGGTAAGGAAGGGCCAGTGCGCCGCATGCGCGGCGTCCCCTGGCTGACTGACCAAGTCGTTGACGTGGTATCGTCCTTGGCAGGGGCAACGCTGGCGGCACTCCTGGTTGACGCGCTTGCCGGGCTAGTACCGCAGTGGTAGAATCCGCGGCGTGGTCCGCGTCTTGGTAGCACTCACAGTCTCAGATCGCCATCGACCATTGGGGAGGAGCAGTACATGGGGCACAAAGAGACGATTTTCGAGGGCATCCTGAAGGGCAACATGAAGGCCGTGCAGGACGCCACCAACGCGGCCTTGGCCGAGAACGTGGCCGCCGGCGAGTTGCTGAACGAGGCCATGATTCCCGCTATGGCCGAGGTGGGGCGCCTCTTTGAGGCCAACGAGTACTATGTGCCCGAGATGCTCATCGCGGCCCGGGCCATGAAGGCCGGCTTGGCCATCCTTCGCCCGCAACTGGTCAAGGAAGACGTCCAGCCGCTCGGGAAGGTGGTGCTTGGCACCGTCAAGGGGGACCTCCACGACATCGGCAAGAACCTCGTGGCCATCATGGTCGAGGGCGCTGGCTTTGAAGTCATCGACATGGGCGTCGACGTGAGCCCGGCCGACTTTGTGAAGGCCGTTCGCGACAACAAGGCGCAGGTCGTGGGCCTCTCGGCCCTGTTGACCACCACCATGCCCAGCATGAAGGGCACCATCGAGGCCCTCCAGGAGGCCGGGCTGCGCGGGGACGTCAAGGTCATCATCGGCGGCGCGCCCGTCACGCAAAAGTATGCGGATGAGATCGGCGCCGACGGCTATTCCCGTGACGCTGCCGGGGCCGCTACCCTCGTGAAGCAGCTCCTCGGGGTCTGAGGCCGCCGCGCAGTCGCCCGTAACAGAGGGGTGCCCTGGGGCACCCCTCGTTCCGTTTGCCCCCCCGGGGGTTCGCCCTGCCATCCGCTAGTTCGGGCGTCACGGTCTGGCCGGACCGCTCCCCTGTGGTATAATGGTCCGGTGAACACACTGGAGGGCTTGTGACGCAACGTATCGTCTCCTCGGACCTGCAGCCCGAGGAATCCCCCACCGAACAGAGTCTTCGCCCGCACACCCTGAGCGAGTACATCGGCCAGGAGCGCGTCGTCGAGAACCTGCGCATCTCGTTGGACGCCGCCAGGGCGCGCGGAGAGGCGCTTGACCATATCCTCTTCTACGGCCCCCCCGGCCTGGGCAAGACCACCCTGGCCAACGTGGTGGCCGCCGAGATGAGCGTGCATATCAAGACGACCTCCGGCCCCGTCATCGAGCGGCCGGGAGACCTGGCCGCTATCGTCAGCAGCCTGCGAGAAGGCGACATTCTCTTTGTCGACGAGGTGCACCGGCTAAGCCGTACCGTTGAGGAGATCCTCTATCCGGCCATGGAGGACTTTAAGCTCGATATCCTTATCGGCAAGGGACCCGCGGCGCGCACGATCCGCCTGAGCCTGCCGCGGTTCACCCTGATCGGTGCCACCACGCGCATCGCCCTGCTGACCTCGCCCCTGCGAGACCGCTTCGGGGTGATCCACCGCCTCGATTTCTACAGCCTGGAGGCCATGGAGGCGATCGTTCATCGCTCGGCCGGCATCCTGCAGGTGCCCATCGACGCCGCGGGCACCTCGCTGATCGCCAGCCGTTCCCGTGGCACGCCGCGGGTGGCCAACCGCCTGCTGCGGCGCGTGCGCGACTATGCCCAGGTGCGCGGTGATGGCACGATCGATTGCGGGGTGGCCCAGCTAGCCCTGGGAATGCTCGAGGTGGACGAGTTGGGGCTGGACGCGTCGGACCGGCGCGTGCTGCTGACCATCATCGACAAGTTCGACGGCGGCCCCGTCGGGCTCGACACCATCGCCGCGGCCCTCAGCGAGGATGCGGACACCATCATGGACGTCTACGAGCCCTATCTCTTGCAGCTAGGCTTCCTTGAGCGCACCCCGCGCGGGCGCGTGGCCACCCGCCGGGCTTACGAGCACCTCGGGCGCCTCTTCCCGCGCGACGAATCCACGCAGGGGCGCCTCCTGTGACGGAGCGCGCGGCCGTGTTGGATGCCGCCGGCCGACCCCTGGCCCCTACCAGCGTCGCACGGGCGCTGGCGCTGCTCAGTGCTGGGAAGGCCGAGCGCGTCAGCGACGACCCGCTGACGATTCGCCTGCCCTACGCGGTAGAGATCCCCGTCCCAGAGAGCGCAGACCAGGCGCCACCGGAGGACTATGCCGGGCAGCCGCTCCTCCTGCACATCTGCTGCGGACCCTGCGCCACCTACTCTGTACGCCGGCTGCGGGAGCTGCGCTGGCACGTCGAGGGCTTCTGGTTCAACCCAAACATCCACCCGTACAGCGAGCACGAGCGCCGCCGCCAGGCCCTGGAGGCCTACGCCGGGCGGATCGCCCTGCCGCTGCAGCAGGCCGACGGCTATGAGATCAGCGCGTACTTTCGCCGGGTGGCCGGGCACGAAGGCCTCGGCGAGCGCTGCGCTCTGTGCTACCGCACGCGCCTGGAGCGCACCGCCGAGGAGGCCGCGCGCCGCGGCTTTGCCGCCATCACGACGACGCTGCTCATCAGCCCTTACCAGGACCGCGCGGCCATCGTGCGCATCGGTGAGGAGGTGGCCGCGGCGCACGGGCTGCGCTTCTTTGCCGAGAACCTGCGCCGCGGTTTCGTCGAGAGCCACCGCCTGGCCCGCGAGGCGGGATTGTACGCGCAGCGCTACTGCGGCTGCGTCTACTCCGAGTGGGAGGCGCTAGACCGCTCGGCCGCCACGCGCAGCCCGCGCCCCGCCGGCTAGCCGGCGGCTGCGACCCCCTCGTAACGCCGACAGAGGTGCCCTAGCCCTTGCTGACCAGCGAGTTTGCCTACGACCTGCCCCAGGAACTGATCGCCCAGCACCCCATTGAGCCGCGAGACGCCTCACGCCTCCTGGTGGTCGACCGCGGCACGGGCGCCCTGGCGCACCGGTCCTTCCGCGATATCCTCAGCTACCTGCGCCCCGGGGACCTGCTGATCGCCAACGAGTCACGCGTCATCCCGGCGCGCCTACACGCCCGCAAGGTGCCCACCGGCGGGCATGTGGAGCTGCTGCTTCTTTCGCGGCGCGACCCGCTGCGTTGGGAGGCCCTGGTGAAGGGGCGTACCTTCAGCCCCGGGCAGCGCTTCCAGATCATCGCCGCGGGCACGGAGGCCGGCGTCGGCGGTGAGGTGGAAGAGATGGCCGAGTCGGGCGGGCGCCTCCTTCGCTT
>JAAZBY010000156.1 GCA_012513595.1 Chloroflexota bacterium | reverse complement strand
TCCCCGACGGTCAGCGAGAGCCCGTCCAGGGCGTGCACGTCCCCGTAGGCCTTGCACAGGAGCGCCGTGCGGATCATGTGTCCTCCTCCCGCCCGAAGAGCAGGTACACCACGGGGCCCACCAGCTCACCGAGGATGATGACCAGCCCCCAGACCCACTTGGGTCCGCGCGTCTTTTCCCGGCGCGACAGGTCAACCAGGGCAAAGACCATCAGCCCCAGCTGCAGGAGCAAGATGGGGATCAGGTAGGGCAGGATCTTGACGAACGAAAACGCCGGCGCAGTAGCCATCGAGGGACCTCCCTGTGTCTCGCGCGGGCGGCAGCGGAGAGAAGGGCCGAGGGCCCAGCGCGTGCTCCGCCGGCCCGCCAATCTGTATCGTTCTACCACACTGCGGGTGCCCGCGCAATGGGCCTCAGCCGGTCAACTCGGCGAGGTCGGCGTAGGGGCCGGGGTGGCGGCGGGCGTCACCAGGGTGCCCAACTGCGGGGGGCCGAGGGTGTGCAGGGAGGCCGCCAAGTGCGCGAACGCCTCTCGGATGGCCAGGTCCGCCGCGGTCTGGAACAGGTAGGGGTCCGGAGCGATGACCAGCCGGTACTCCACGTCACCCTGCAGGAGGGAGACTTCACGCCTGCCGAAATGGGCGATGGCTCGCCCCCATGCGATGGTCATGGCCTCTGTGCCGTCGACCGAGGCGCAACAAGTGGCGGCCAGCGAGGCGCGTGCTGAGTCAATCATGGGGGCGGTTTCGATGGCCAGGGTACCGGTGACGGTCTGGGCGATGGCGGGCGCCACCCACAGGCCGAGCGTGTAGCTGCCAAAGGCCTGCTCGCCGCCGGCGTGGGTAGCCGTCTGCCAAAGATCGCCCTCCCAGGCGCGCCCGAGGGTGCCGATGTGGGTGGCCGGCTCCTGCAGTTCCCAGGCCGCAGGGTACTCGACCGTCCAGCCGTACGTCGCGCTGTGATAGGCCACATAGCCGGGAGCGACCGTGGCCTCGGGTGTCGCCGGCCGGCACCCCAGGCCCAGCAACAGGCCACTCGCCAGGGCGGCGAGCAAGGAGCGAGCGGAGTTCCGGCAAACAGGTGGCATGGCGCCTCCTTTGAAACGCGTGCGGCTCCGGGGCGGCTGTTGGCAGGCGTCCGAGATCGGTCTATAATACCGTGAGGCCTGGCGATCAGCGCCGGCCAGTGGTGAGCGTCATCGAGCTGAGTGTGCGACTTGGCCTCGTTGAGGCAAGGAGCATTCTCGGCTTGAGTTTTGAAGAGTTTCAGTTTGACCCGCGCATTGCCGCGGGCATCCGCAGCGCCGGCTATTCCACGCCCACGCCCGTTCAGGCGGGCGCCATTCCCCCCGTCCTCGAGGGCCGCGACGTCCTGGGCATTGCCCAGACCGGTACCAGCAAGACCGCGGCCTTTGTCCTGCCCATCCTGCAACGACTGATACGCGGCTCGGGCCGGCACGTCCGCGCCCTGGTGCTGGCGCCGACGCGCGAGCTGGCCGAGCAAACCCACCAGGCCGTCACGCTTCTGGGGCGGCACACCGGCGCCCGCAGCGCGGCCATCTACGGCGGAGTGGGCAAGGCCCCCCAGCTGGCCGCCCTGCGAAAGGGCGTCCAGGTTGTGGTGGCCTGCCCGGGGCGGCTGCTCGACCACCTCGGCGAGGGCGATATCGATCTCTCGCGCGTCGAGGTCTTGGTGCTCGACGAGGCCGACCGCATGTGCGACATGGGCTTCCTGCCCGACGTGCGCCGTGTGCTGCGGCAGCTGCCCAGCGAGCGCCAGACGCTGTTCTTTTCCGCCACGATGCCCGACGAGATCCGCACCCTAGCAGATAGCATCCTGCGCGACCCGGTCACCGTGCAGATCGGGGACATCGCGCCGGTCGACACCGTCTCACACGCCCTCTACCCGACGCCCAGCCGGCAAAAGACGGAGTTGCTGCTGGCCCTGCTCGAGCATACCGCCACGGGCCGCGTGCTCGTCTTTACCCGCACCAAGCGGCGGGCACGCGTTCTGGCCCAACGGCTCTCCAAGCGCGGCTTCCGCGCGGCCGAGCTGCAGGGCAACATGACCCAGAACCGCCGGCAGAGGGCCATCGACGGCTTCCGCAGCGGCCGCTATGACATTATGGTGGCCACCGATGTGGCCTCCCGGGGCATCGACGTGGCCGACATCGCCTTCGTCGTGAACTATGACATGCCCGACACGGTCGACGCCTATACCCACCGCATCGGCCGCACGGGCCGCGCGGAGCAGACGGGCGAGGCGCTGACCCTGGCCACCAGCGAGGACCTGCCCATGGTGCGCGCCATCGAGGACGTGCTGGGCGAGCGGATCCAGCAACGCACCCTCAGCGACTTTCCCTACTCTGAAGATGCGATGCAGATCCTGGTACCCGCGCCCCCCAGGGCGCAGCAGCCCGGCTTCTCGCGGCAGTCGTGGGATGCCGCCGGCCGGCGTCGCACGCGCCCGGCCAGCACCCGGCGTCGCCAGCGGGGCTGGTAGCGCTCCGCTGCGCGCGTCAGCCGGCGCCGGGGTCTGTTGCCATTCGGACCCCGGCCGGCACATCCTCTCTCCACGGGCGGCCTATCTATCGCCCGACCCCAAGAGACCCCGCTAGAGCATCACGGAAGGTACTGACGCCAGCTGCGCGTGGGCTGCCAGCCGAGTACCCTCCGCGCCTTGGCCGTGGACAAGAGCGCCCTGTGCCCGCTGATCCCCCTGGCCAAGGGGACCAGGTCGGGGCGGAAGCGGGCGATGACGTCCATGGTGGGCTCCAGCAGCGTGCTGTCGAGCGCATTGGCGACAAAGACGCCGTGCGCGGGCAGGTCCGCCGCGTTTTCCAGGATAACGCGCTGCAGGTCGGCCAGGTCCTCGCTGGCCACGTAGCCAAACAGCCAGTCGGACCAGGCGGTGACGGGGCGGGCGTTCTCGGCCATGGACTGCAGCCGCTCCGGCGGGCAGATCCCTGCGGGGCGCGTCACGTAGGTGCGCAGCCCGTAGGCCCGCGTGAACGAGGCCAGCAACTCCTCCCCGGCCAGCTTGGAGTAGGAGTACGAGTCTTCCACGTCGGAGGGGTGCTCCTCGTCGAGGGGCAGGTACCGGAAGGGGAAGGGGCGCCTGGAGATGCGGTACCCGTGCCCAAAGGCGCAGTTGGAGCCGGTCATCACCACCGTCTCGACGCCCGCCTCCACGGCGGCCATGAGCAAGTAGTAGGTCCCCATGATGTTCGTGTGCATCGTGGCGTCGAACGGCCGCTGGGGCAGCCCCCGCTCGGCATAGCTGCGGCGGACGTCGGGGTGGTCGCTGGGCTCAGGAACGGCGCCCAGGTGCATGATGGCCTGGACTCCTGCCACGGCGCGGCGGCAATCCTCGAACACGTTCAGGTCCGCCTGCACCCAGGGGAGCCCGCTGAGCGCCTCGGGCGGAGGAGTGCGTGAGGCCAATACCAGGTCATAGTCGCCCAGCAGGGCGGCGGCCATGTACTTCCCGAAGCGCCCGCTGGCACCGGTGATCAGAATGCGCATGCTACCTCCTAGGTAGGGTGGGGCCGGCAGCGTCGGCGCGTCGGCGCGCCCTACAGATCCGCGAGCGGCAACGGACGGAAGGTCGTGCTCAAGTCCATGGCCTGGCCCGTCTCGGCGGAGCGGTACCCCGCCTCGATGATCTCGATCACGTGGCGGGCGTGTTCTGCCGAGGCCACCGACTCTTTCCCATCTCGGATGCGGTCCACCAGCTGCATGAGGTCCTCAAAGACGTGGCTCTCCTCCATGGCCGCGTGCTGGCCGACGACGTGGGGCTGGTGCTCACCCGGCAGGCGCAGGTCCTGATCGCCGAACCGCGTGCCGACCACCGATCCCGCGGTGCCAAAGATGCTGGGGTGGAACCCCTGGGTGACGTGGCCGGCCACCGTCCCGTAGACAAAGGCGTAGAACGCCTGCCCAAAGTCCACCAGGAGCATGGTGTTGTCGTCCATGTCGCAGGGGATCTTGGCGCCGCGAAACTCCCGCTCGCGTAGCACCAGCCCGGAGAGGGCCGTCACCCGGCGCACCGGGCCGAGGATACCCGTCAGGTTGTGCAGGCAGTACACGGTGACGTCGTACTGCGGCCCGCCACCCGGGCGGCGAAAGTACCAGGAGGGGTCGATGTTGGAGAGGACGTCGTCTCCACGGCGGACCGCCTCATCGAGGTGGTAGGTGTTGATGGCCGCGCCGGCCACCGCCCACACCAGGGTGCCCAGGGCGCCCTCCAGAACCAGGCGCCGGATCCGCCGGTTGAACGGGTGCAGCATCATCCCCGGCGAGGCCACCAGGTGCACCCCGCGCGCCGCGGCACGGGCGATGAGGTCGTCGGCTTCGGCGGCGGTGATCGTCATGGTCTTGTTAAAGTGGATATGTTTGCCTGCCTCGATGGCCTGCAGGCCCTGCGCATAGTGCAGGCCGATGGGGGAGCAGAGGGTCACCGCGTCGACGTGGGCATCTGCGAGGAGGTCCTCGCAGCGCTCGTAGGCGGCCGGCACGCCGTAGCGCTCGGCGGCGGCGGCCGCCCGGCCGGGGACCGGGTCGCACACGGCCGTCAGGCGCACGCGATCCTGCACGTCGGGGAGGGAAAGGTGCATGAGCGCGGCGCGAATGCCGATGGAACCGGCCCCCACGACGCCCATGCCGACGACACTGCTCATGGCTGGCCCCTTTCTGACGGGGAGTCGGGGGCGGCCGCTTCACGCTCTGCAGGGCCGCCCCCGGCGGACGGTCAGCGACTGTAGGCGAAATGCTCGCCGCGGATCTCGCGCCAGACCTCGTCACAGGCGCGCAGGGTGGCCTCGTCCAGGCGGCCGGAGACTGCGGCGATGTTCTGCTCCAGGTGGGCGGGCTTGCTGGCGCCCACCACAATCGAATCGACATAAGGCTGCGTCGCCAGCCACTGGAAGGCCAGCTCGATCAGGGTCTTGCCCGCCTCGGCGGCAATGGCCTGCAGGCGCGCCACCGCCTGCCGGTTCGTCTCATTCCAGAAGCGGCGATAGTACTCGGCGCTATCGGCGATGCGGGTGCCCTCGGCGGGCGCCGCGGCCGAGGAGTGCTTGCCCGTCAACAGGCCGCCCGCCAGCGGGTTGTACACGGTGAGGCCCACGCGCGAGGTACGCAGGAACTCGACGGCCTCTTCATCCAGGCTGCGGGTAATCAGGTTGTAGGGGTACTGCGTGACTACCGGCGCCGCCCAGCCGTTGGTCCTGGCCAGCCAGCGCGCGTCGCACACCTGCCAGGCGGCATAGTTCGACATGCCGACGTACAGCACCTTGCCCTGCTGTACCAGCCGGTCGATGGCCGAGAGCGTCTCTTCCATCGGCGTCTGGCGGTCGGGGCGGTGCATGTACAGGACGTCGAGGCGGTCGGTCTGCAGGCGGGTGAGGATGTCCTCGACGCCCTTGATCACGTGCCAGCGATGCAGGCCCGCGTCGCGCAGGGGGTAGGGGCCGGAGGGGTTGGCCACCTTGCTGCAGAGGACCACGGCGTCGCGCTTGCCCAGCAGGGCCTTGCCGACGATCTCTTCGGAGCGACCGCCGGCGTAGAGGTCGGCTTCGTCGACCACGTTCACGCCGGCGTCCAGGGCCGTGTGCACCATGCGGATGGCGGTGGCCTCGTCGACCTCGCGGCCGAAGGTCATCGTCCCCAGGCAGACGCGCGACACCGTCGCGCCGGTTCCGGTCAGCGTGCGATACTCCATGATCTGTCTCCTATCAGTCAACTCGCGGATAGAAAGGCGAACGGCGCCCGCACGCCCGTCGCAGAGCGCGGCCGCTGGGCGCCCAACCTAGTGCGCTTTGGCGTACAGCAGGTTGGCGCGCTGCGTGGCCGTCTGGGCGGCATCCAGGCGGGCAATGGCCTGCGGGTAGGCAGCGTCGCCGTAGTGGATCCAGGCTTGCAGGAGAAGCGGATAGAGCCGGCCGCGGTCAAGCGGCTCGATCTGCAGGTACGGCCAGTCCAGCGCGCCGTCAGTGTAGGGCGCCAGCCAGTCGATCGCCGTGCGGATGCTCCCCCCGTTCGCGGCGCGGTAGCCCCACAGGTCCTCGCCGACCTTCTGGGCCATGCCGGCCAGCGCGCAGAAGGCGTTCAGGTTGAACACGCTATAGTCGAACCCCTTGGTGCGCTCCAGCTCGTGCGGCTGACGGCCGTCGGGGGTGATGTGCGTGCCGATGCGAGCCACGGCCGACCCGGCAACCGTTTCGCGGGCCAGGTCCGCTTGGCCGGTGAACAGGGCGAAGGAGGCCAGCTGTGCGTCGTACCAGGTGCCGTGGTTGTTGTGCCAGCGGCGCTCGTCCTGGCCGTGGCTGCTTGCCAGGAGCCAGGCGAGGTACTCGGCGAACCAGGCCTCCAGCGCGCTCTGGTCGGTTAGCCCCCAGGCCGGGGAGAGGCCCAGCAGGCCCACGCTGTCAACCAGAGCGACCAGGCACGATGTGTCGATGATGCCGATGCCACGCCCGTCGACGATTCCGGGGATAGCCTGGGCGTACTCGAGGTGTGGGTTCATGCGCGTGGCGGGGTCTACGAACCAGGTCCGCAGGAGCAACGCGGCGTGCTCGGCATAGCGGAGGCCGTCATCGGCCAGGTACCACGCAAGCGCCAGCGCGTCGACGGCGGCAGCCAGCGCCTTCAGGCGGGGCGAGTCGGAGCGCGCCCCGTCCAGCACCTCGGGATTGCGCTCGCCGTCTCTGCGGATGTAGGGCAACCCGCCCGACGCGCTCGGGTCGGGCCACCAGTAAGGCCCGTAGCTGACATAATCGTGCCTGTCCCCACTCAGGGGGAGGGCTTCCTTGTCCATGACCGAAAAGGGGCCGGCCGACAGGGCCGCATCGGCCTCGCGCCGCAGTGCGGCCAGCGCGGGGGCCAGCGCCACATCGCCGGCCAACGCGCGGGCGCGCACGCCGGCTAGTGCCTGAGGATCGAGACGGAAGACGCGGGGCAGAGCAGCCACAATCCTGATCCTTTCGTCGTGTGGTCGCCGGCTATGGCCGGGCAGGCTCGTTCTGCCTGATGACCTCCAGAACGCGGGAGCCATACTCGTCGAGCGGGACGCGGCCGCGCACCTCCTCCCCGGTGAGCACGTCCATGTAGACCTCGCCGCCAATGTCGATCATCTGCCACTCGGCGGAAAAGTTCAGCAGGAACAGGAACGTGCGCTCCCCGTCGGTGCGGGCCTGCACGGTGACGCCCTCCGGAAGAATCACGTCGAGCATCCGCGGGATGCCCAGGTCCGCCGTGAGCCCCTCGTAAAAGGCATAAAGGAAATCCCCGTCGGTGCGCGTGGCCACATAGTAGGCGCGCCCCTGGCCGGCCTGGTTCACCGTCAGGGCTGGCAGCCCGCTGTAAAAGTCCTGCCCGTAGGAGGCCAGCACCTCGGCGCCCTCCAGGTGCACAAGGTCGCACAGGTCGCGGCAGGCAAACGTGCCGCGCAAGCCCAGCGGGTTGGCCCGCAGGGGTTCGACGGTGTTGGTCTGCCCCGGGTACAGGGCGTCGGTCTCCTCGCACCACACGCCCATCAGCGAGC
>JAAZBY010000155.1 GCA_012513595.1 Chloroflexota bacterium | reverse complement strand
TCGGTGCCCATCGCCCTGTGCGAGGCGGTCGCGACCGGGCTAGTTCGCCCGGGCGACCGGCTGGTGCTGGTGGGCTTTGGCGCGGGGTTGACCTGGGCCTCCGTGGCGCTGCGATGGCGCGGCGCGCCCGAGGAAGCCGTCCCGTCGTGGTATCGCGTCTGGTGGCGCTGGAGCATCTACCAGTGGGCGCGCCTGCGGAGCAGGGCACGCCGACTGGCACGCCGGGCGACCGCTGCGCTCGTGCGGGTGGCCATGCGGCGCTAGGCGCGGGGACGCCGGCGGCGCGGACCTATTCGGCGGCCTGCGGCCGGCCGCGCATTAGGAGAGACCATTCGCCCTGTTGCACGATGGCACCGCTCTGATTGGTGACCGAGACGTCCAGGACGACGATCCCCCCGCCGGAAGAGGCCATCGGTCGCACGCGCCGCACCCGGGCCGTGATCGCGATGGTGTCGCCGATAAAGATCGGCTTCTTGAAGCGCCAGTCCAGCCCGAGGAAGGCCAGCGCGGTCCCCTCGATAAAGCCGGCCCGCGCCGCCAGGCCGCTGGCCACGGAGAGCCCCAACAGCCCGTGGGCGATCCGCTTGCCGTATCCGGAGTGCCTGGCGGCGTAGACGGCATCGGTGTGCAACTGGTTATAGTCGCCCGACAGGCCGGCGAACTGCACCACGTCGGCCTCGGTGATGGTACGAGCCGGCCCCTGGAGTTCCTGGTCGACGGCGAACTCCTCAAAGTAGAGTCCCCGCGGGCGCGTTCTCTCCATGGCACCTCTCCTTCGACACGCTCACATCCTGCCCCTGAGCTAGCAACACCCACCCCGCGCCGTCGGTGCGCCGGCTCTGCTCGCCGGTCCGCCGGCCGCGTGCTATACTCGAAGGCCCGCCTGCGAACGACCGCGGGTGCGCGGGGAACCACCATAGCGGGACGACCGTCTGTTCCCCACAACCCTTGGAGAGCCACAGCCAATGCCACAGAACAGACGACCGATCAGGAACCTGGGGCGCGTGGGCCGCGCGGCGCTGCGCGCTATCGCTGGGCTGGGCCTGCTCACCGTCCTGCTCGTGGTGGGCCTGCGCTGGTGGACCGACCGGGATGGCCGGCACAGCACCTACTCTGCGGAAGAGGCCCCCACGGCGCAGGTCGCCATCGTGTTTGGCGCGGGCGTCTGGCCGGATGGCAGCCCGAGCGCCATCCTCGGTGACCGGGTGGAGACGGCCGTCACCCTCTACCGGCTGGGCAAGGTGCAGAAGCTGCTGATGACCGGCGACAACAGCACCCTCTACTATAACGAGCCGCAGGCTATGCGCGAATATGCCCTCGAGCGCGGCGTGCCCGACGAGGACATTGTGCTGGATTACGCGGGCCGGCGCACCTACGACTCTTGCTACCGGGCCCGGCACATCTTTCTGGTGAGCGACGCCATCCTGGTGACGCAGTCGTACCACCTGGACCGGGCGCTCTTTACGGCCAAGGGGCTGGGCCTGCGCGCCACAGGCGTCGCGGCCGACCGCCGCGACTATGTGTTCATCGTCCGCTACTGGTGGCGGGAGCTCCTGGCCACGCCGGTGGCCTGGTGGGAGGTACACGTCAGCCGGCCGCTGCCGATCATGGGTGAGCCGCTGCCGATCTTTCCCGCCGAGGGCGAGGCGCTCAGGCCGGTTGCCAGCGGCTGAACGCCTCCAGCACCTGCGCGGGGGTGGCCGTGCCGGTGGTGCCGAGCTGGCGAATGGTCACCGAAGCGACCAGGTTGCCGACTAGGGCGGCCTCGGCCAGGCCGGCGCCGCTGGCCAGGGCCGCGGCCAGGCCCGCCATGGTGCTATCTCCCGCGCCGACAATGTCGATCTCCCCGTGCACCGGCACGGCGGGCACCCGCCTGCTGCCCGCTCCATCGCACACCAGGACGCCCATCTCCCCGACGGTGACAAAGACCGGCCGCCCGCCGCGCGCCGCCAGGGCGCGGCCGGCCTCCGCGGCCAGGTCCAGCGAGAAGGGGCCGACGGCCCCCGGGTGGACGGCCGCGATCGCCTCGCGCTCGTTGGGCTTGAGGAAGAGCCCGCCGAACTCGCCGATGCGCGTGCGTGAGTCTACCAGGAACACCTTGCGCGCCTGGCGGCCGGCCAGGTCCACCAAGGCCTGGCGCACGCGATCGGTCACCACGCCGCAGTTGCGCTCCTGAGCCTGGTCGGCCACCACCACGCCGTCGGCCTCGGCCAGCAGCTCGGCGAGGCGGGCCACGATGGCGTCCTCGACCTCGGGTTCGAGGGGCTGGCGATTCTTGACGTCCAACCGAGATAGCTCGTGCACGCGCCCATCGGGCTCGTGCATCAGCGGTTTGGTGTACGTGGGGGTGAAACGGTCGCTCAGGCGAAAGAGCGGCCCGCTATCGATATCGCGCGCGTCGAGCTCGCGGGCCAGGTCGTAGCCCTGGCCGTCCTCACCAATGACGCCGAGGGCGGCCACGTGGACCCCCAAGGCCGCCAGGTTGGCGGCGACGTTGCCGGCCGCCCCCGGGCTGTTGCGGATGGCGGTTACCTGGTGGGCCTCCAGGCCGGTCTCGAGGGAGGTCTCCGCCAGGGTGCGGTCGATCTCCAGGTAGCGGTCCAGAAAGTAGTCGCCGAGCACCACCAGGCGCTGCTCGGCAAAGCCGGCGGTGATCTCTTCCAGCCTGGCACGGTCCATGGTCACTCTCCCAGGGCAGCCCGCACGGCGCGGTGCAGGTTCGGAACGCTCACCTTGTGGTCGGCGCGGACGTAAAAGCTCTCGCCGCCGTCCTGCACGGTGCGCACCAGGATGGTCTTGAAGGGGCGAAAGTAATAGCGGGCCTCGGTCTTGGCGGCCTCGTGAGAGAGGTCCTCGCCGAGGTCCTGCAGGTCAAAGACGGCAGTGGTAAAGTGGCAGAGGGGCCGGCCATCCTGAGAGGCCACGTTGCGGGCCATCGAGAGGGCCTTCAGGTAGACCTCGGGGCCCATCACGGCGGTGCCGGTGGAGAGAAGCACGCCGCCCTCCAAATCGCTCACCTGCCGGGCAAAGACCAAAAAGTCGGTGTAGGAGGCGGCCCCGAGGGCGGCCCCGTCGCAGTTGGGGTGCTCGTGGATGATGTCATACCCGATGGAGACGTGCACCGTCACCGGGATGCCCAGGCGGTACCCGGCGGCCAGCACGCTCACATCGCGGTGAGGGAGCCCCCCCTCCCAGATCTCGCGGCCGATCGCCTCGCCAAACCCCAGGCCCTCGGCGGCGGCGCGGGTGGCGATGTCGTTCAGGCGACCCGTCTCACGCCAGAGGCCGAACTCCCCGGCCCGGATGTAGCGGGCCACGCTTTCACTGGTGGCGCCGACCAGGGAGAGCTCGAAATCGTGGATGGCGCAGGCGCCGTTCAGGGCAATGGCCGACACGGCACCGCGCTCCATCAGGTCAATGACGTAGCGCGAGAGCCCGTTCTTGATCACGTGGGCACCCATCATCCAGATGACCGCGGCGCCCTGGCGGCGGGCGGCCACCATCCGGCGGCCGATCTCGGGAATATCGGCGCGGTCATAGGGCGGCACCGGGTCGCTGAGGCTGGCCAGGTCGGCCAAATGGACGTCATGGTCGCGCTCGGCCAGGGGCCGCAAGCGCAGTCGGGTTCGATCGAACTGGGGATTAGTCATGGCGCACCTCCAGGGCGCCATTCTAGGGAGGCGGGGATGGCGTGTCAACGGGTGTCGTGCGATTGGCCGAGGCAACGCTTGACGGAACGCTTGACGGGACATGCCCCATGGGGGTAGACTAGATTGCTGCTGGGACCAGCCTTGGCGTGCGGCACGCGCGTTGGGAAATAGTGACACGGAGGATACCGATCATGCAGTATCGCATCTATGGCAAGACGGGCCTACGCGTTTCGGCCCTGGGCTATGGCGCCATGCGCCTGCCCAAGAAAGAGGATGGCACCTGCGACTTGAATCTTTCGGTGCCTATGCTGCGCAAGGGGATCGACCTGGGCATCAACTATATCGACTCGGCCTGGGGCTACATCAACGGCACGAGCGAGGTTGCGGTTGGCCAGGCCATCAAGCCATACGACCGCAGCAAGCTGATCATCTCGACCAAGATCCCCATCCGCGATATCAAGGGTAAAGAGTGGCGCGAGCGTCTGGAGAAGCAGCTGCAGCGCTTTGACACGCCCTATATCGACGTGATGCACATGCACAACCTGCAGCTGGCCGCCTTCCAGGCCAACGGCCTGGGTGAGGACGGCTGCCTGAAGGCGGCGCGGCAGGCCCAGAAGGAAGGGCTCATCCGCCATCTGGCCTTCTCTTCCCACGACACGCCCGAGAACGTCGTCCGCCTGATCGAGACGGGCGAGTTCGACGGGGTCACCCTGCAGTACAACCTGCTGGACCGCTCCATGGAAAAGGCCTTCAGCGTAGCCCACGAGCGAGGCCTGGGCACCGTGGTGATGGGCCCGGTGGGTGGTGGCCGCATGGCCATGTGGAGCCCGCAGCAGGCCCGCGACCTGTGGCCCGACACGATCCGCTCTGCGCCGGACCTGGCCATCCGCTGGGTGCTGTCCAGCCCGGCCGTCACGGTGGCCCTCTCGGGGATGAACAGCCTGGAGATGATCGACGAGAACGTCATCAGCGCCAGCCACGAGCAGCCGCTCAACGGGGAGGAGAACGCCGCCGTCCAGGCCATGCTGGAGCGGCTGCAGTCATTCGCCAACCTGTACTGCACGGGCTGCGACTATTGCATGCCCTGCCCCAACGGCGTGGACATCCCCGGGAACTTTTTGCTCATGAACTTCCACCGCGTCTACGGCATGACGGACTATGCCCGGGCCAACTATGCCAGACTGGCCGCGGGGGAAAAGGTGACCATTCGCGGCCAGCGCGTGCTCGAGGGGCTGCCCGCCTCCGAGTGCGTCGGGTGCCGTGAGTGCGAGCCCAAGTGCCCGCAGAACATTCAGATCGTCGACCAGCTCGAAGAGGTCGCCGCGACGTTGGGCTAAAGCGCCACAGCCCTGCCCCGCGAGACGCGAGACCCCTGGCGTGCCGGGGGTCTCGCGCTTTCGCGACGGGATGGAGGGCGGCTCGGCACGCGGCGCCATGGACCCACCAGGATGCGCCATCCGCTCGGGGGAGGTATCGCACAACGTGATCGCCTTTGACGTCCCCACGGCCCTCCAGTACGCGGCCGAAGGCCGCCTGGAGGAATGGATCCACGCCTACCTGACCAGCGGCCACTGGGCGAACCCGGCCCTCTCCAAAGGGCTCCAACGGGAACGCCGCTGGTGGAACGGGCCGTTGGAGCTGCCCCTGGGCTACCTCTCGCGCTGCGTGGGGCCGGAGCCGGGCATGGAGTACCCGGAGGAGCCCGCGCACTGGGCGCGCCGCACGGCGCGGATGGCGGCGGGGTTCGGCGAGGCGCTGGCCATCCCGCCCTTGATCGCCGAGTATCGCGGCGGGGAACTCAGCGTGCGGGATGGGAACACGCGCCACGAGGCGATCCGCGTGCGCGGCTGGACGACCTGCTGGGTGGTCATCTGGTACAACAGCCAGACGGACTACTCGCGGCACACGGACGTCCTGGCACAGGGGGGATGGCTAGCCCCAGCCTGACCGCCCGAAGGCACTCCTCCGCTAGGGCTGCGGCGGCGGGCCGGCGTCCTCGGGGATCGGCAGACCGTCCGGCAGCGAGCGCAGGTACTCACACGAGACGGTGCGGACGTCCTCCCAGACGTGCCCCTCGGCCAGGAGGGTGGGGATGTCCTTGATCCAGCGCTTCTCGCCCCCCTCGAGGCGGTAGATGTGCGGGCTCCCCGTACAGCGGAGCAGGACGTGGATCGGGCTGCCGACCTCGAACTTGGCCAGGAAGGAATCCTCGACGACGTGGACGTTGCGCCAGGCCAGCCCCAGGTGCTCAAAGGCGTCCATACTGCTGATCCAGCGCAGGCGGTCGTTCTGGAGCATGTAGATGTCGGGCCCAGACCCCTTGAGCACCAATCCGTCGCGGATGATGAGCGAGGCCGAATCGGGCTTCAGGCGGGCCAGGCCGGCGCCATAGGCGGTCAGCGGCAGGTTCATGACCACGACGAGCGCCGCGACGACGGCCAGGAAGCGCCCCAGAAAACGCTCCATGCCGATGGCCGGCACGCGGGCCGGCGGCGTCCAGCCGGGCTGCCCGGGGCGCGGCGGGCGCGGGGGCAGCTTGCGCACGCCTGACGGGCTGCCCACGGGCTTGGCTGCCGCGGCGGGCGCGGGCCGCTCCTCGGCCCTGGGCGGGGCAGCCTGGCCGAGGGAAGCGGGCGCCGCGCCCCGGGGCGGCTGGGCGGCGGACGGGGCCGGCGCGGGAGCCGGCGGCGGCACACCCGCCCGGCGCTCGGCCTGGCGGGCGGCCTGCCGCTCGGCCAGGGCGTCGAGCAACAGGTCCAGGATCTGATCGGTACGGGAGGAGGAGCCTCGCGCGGGCTTGTTCTCCATAGCGCCCCCCTAGCTCACCGAGAAAAAGCCCAGGATCTCTCCCAGGCTGGCCAGGATGTTGGTATAAAAGTTGCCGCCCAGCTGGCGGAACAGCTCAAAGCGCATGCTGGGCGCGCCGATGAAGGGCCGCAACGTCCAGGCCATCTGGCTGCCCACAAAGGCATACATGAGCACCCACAGCGTCACCACGCGGCTGCGCGCCCCGACGATGCGCATCCCCTCGCCCAGAAAGCCCACCCCGATAAACCCGGCGATGGAAAAGAAGGCCACGTTCATGAGCTTGAAGAACTGGTAGCCCCCCGAGGTCAACAGGAAGAAGAGCGAGATGGGCGTGAAGGCCAGCAGGATGACCGAGGTCACCGTGATGGCCGTCATCACCAGGGCGATGTTCTGGCGCAGCCCCTGGTCGGAGCCGTACAGGATGTTAAAAAAGTAGAGCGTGGGCGAGGTGATCACGGCCGTGGCCAGGAAGAGGATGGGCAGCTTGACCGCCGAACTGAGGGCCTGCAACACGCTGTGGGTGGAACCCAGCACCGCGCCGTAGAGGGCCAGGAAAATGACGCTGGCCACCAACATGGAGCGCGTCTTTTCCTGGAGGCCGAGGCCGTCGCGGATCTCGACAAAGAAGGGATACCGGTTGCGCAGGATGGTCTCGATGATGCCCAGGTGCCGGCCCAGGCCCGCCAGGGGCGCCCGCCCCTTCTGCTCCGCGGGCTGCTCGGGCACGGCGGTAGCCGCTTCTTCCATGGGGAATCCTCCTGTCTGCCTGTCTTGAGGAAAGGGGGCCTGGCCGGGCTCTCGCGCCCCGCACACCCTGGACGTGATACCCCTGGCGCAGGTTCCGCTCAGGGGCGCCGGCCGCCCCGCGCGCTAGAATCCATAGTCGAACATGCGGCAGTAGCTCTCATACCGCACGGCAGGGATCTCACCGAGCTCTGCGGCGGTGCGCACGGCGCAGCCCGGCTCGTGGGTGTGTGTGCAGGGGGCGAACTGGCACTTGGTGAGGTAGGGGGCGAACTCGGGAAAGAAGGCGTCCAGCTGCTCTGGCTCGATATCCCACAGCCGGAACTGGCGCAGGCCGGGCGTGTCGGCCACGTAAGTGTCGGGTTCGGGGGTCAGCAGGCGCGCCACCACGGTGGTGTGGGTGCCCTTGTCGGTGAACTCGCTCACCTCGCCAGTCTCCAGGTCCAGTTCGGGCCACAGGGCGTTCAGTAGCGATGACTTGCCCACGCCCGAGGGACCGGTGAGCACCGATAGCCTGCCCCGCAGCAGGCCATGCAACGCCTCCAGCCCCTCGCCCGTCTGGGTGCTGGTGGGGATCACCGTGTAGCCGATCCCCTGGTACAGGGCGATGATCTCCAGCTCCTCCGCATCCTCGACGAGGTCCACCTTGTTGGCCACCATGATCACGGGCAGCCCGACGGCCTCGCAGGCCACCAGGTAGCGATCGAGCATGAGGGGGTTGGGGAAGGGGTTGGCCAGGGAAAAGACGACCATCACCTGGTCCGGATTGGCCATCAAGACCTGCTCGGTCTGCTGCTCGGGGGGAGTGTAGCCGCGGGAGAAGCGCCTGGGGCGCGGGGGCGGCGCCTGTCGCGAGAGGACCGTGCGGCGCGGCAGCACCTCCTCGATGATGCCGGTGCCCTCCTCCGCAGGGGTCCAGAGTACCACGTCGCCAATGGCGATGATCTTGGTGTCCAGCCGCTCCTTCTTCATGCGGCCGCGCATGGTGCAGTCCACCTCACGCCCCTGATCGAGCACGAAATAGTGGCCGCCATGCACGCGAACGATCACCCCGCGCCTGGGCCCGTCAGCAGCGGGGGGTCCCTCCTGAAGGCGGGAGGGTGGGGGCGTCACCCCGAGCCTTCCCTCGCCGGTGTGGCGGCCGGCGGCTCCCACAGGCGGTAGCGGAGCAGCGCCCGCAGCGCCGGCAGGCCGTCCTTCCAGGGGGACAGCTTTTTTTCCTCGCGCGGGGTGTACGAGATGGGCACCTCCCAGATCGCGTGGCCCAGGCGGGCGATCTTGGCGGTGATCTCTGGCTCCAGATCGAAGCGGTTGCACTCGATGTTCAGGCTGCGAGCGATGTCGGTGGTCATGACCTTGTAGCACGTTTCCATGTCGTGCAGGCGCAGGCCGTACAGCACGTTGGTCATGGCCGTCAGCAGCTGGTTCCCGATGCGCAAGAGGGGCTTCTGCCCGGCAAAGCTACGCACGCCGAACACCACCTTGGCGCGCCCGGCAAAGATCGGCTCCACCAGGCGGGGATAGTCGTTCGGGTCGTACTCCAGGTCGGCGTCCTGGATGATGATGACGTCCCCGGTGACGGCAGCCAACGCGGTGCGGATGGCCGCTCCCTTGCCCTTGTTCACTTCATGGCGAATGACGCGCAGGTCGGGGAGGTCGATCTGCTCCAGGATGCCGGCCGTGCCGTCCTGCGAGCAGTCATCGACGACGATGATCTCCTTGGGGATGTCGACTTCCGATACCCGGCGGAGGATCATCTCCAGCCCGGCCTCCTCGTTAAACACCGGCATGAGCACCGACAGTTTCATCGCCACTTCCTGTGATGGGGAACCGTGACCAGCATACGATGGACCGGCGGCGGGGCCGCCGCCCAAGTGCCAGGGAGCAGTATACCTGACGGAGGGGGTGCTCACAAACGCGGCCTTTAGGAAGGCCGCGTCAGTCCAGGGAGTAGACGATCAGCCTCTCCGGCTTGGAGGGCAGCCAGGAGGGCAGCCAGGCGGCGAAATCGTCCGTTGGGCCGTTCCAGGCAGGGCCCTGATGGACGATCCCCGCTGGGACCAGATCGGTCGCCGCCGAGATGGTCGCCGTGACGTCGGTGCCCAGGGCCCGCCCGGGGAGGGGCGCCTGCGCAGCGACGACGATGTAGGCCACCCCACGCGAGCGAAGCATAGCAACCGCCTCAGCAGAAGGGAAGGATCGTAGGAGGGCATCAGGCGCCGCAGCCAGCGCGGCCTGGGCCGGCGGATGGGCGTGGAGCCGCGAGGCGTAGAGGGTGAAACCGCTGGAGGTGCGCTCCAGGGGGTAGTATAGCACAGCGCCATCGCGGGCCTGGTCCGCCAGCCATTCGTCGAGGGCCTGCGCGTGCGGCTCGGTAAAGCCACACGCCAACGGCACGGCGCCATAGTCGACGGCCACCAGGGTGATCAGCATGGCCGCGCCGAGCAGGGCGCCCACATCCCAGCGCCGTCTGGGGCGCATGGCGGCGTACAGCGGGTTGCGCTGCTCTTCCCAGGGCGAGCGTCGCGTGCCTGACGCTCGGCTAGTGCCGATCATGGTGGCCGCGCCGATCCCGGCCATGACGGCCAGCGCAAAGGTGGGCACGATGGGTGCGGCGCGCAAAACGTCGGCCGCGACGGACGGGGAGGCGACCAGGTAGAGCACCACCGCCGGCAAAGGGAGCGCCCCGCCCGCCGGAGAGGGCACGCCCAGCGCCGCCAACGAGCGCGCCAGCCGCTCGCCGAGCTCCGGGAAGGAATCCAGGCTGACCGCCGCGCCAAAGGCCTTTAGCACTGGCCCCAGCGCCAGCAGACCGAACACCACGGTGATCCAGACCATCCCGGAGGGCGTGCGGGGTTCCTCATTGTCGGCCTCGGTGAGGGCCATCAGGGCCAGCAGCACCGTGATGAGCCCCAGGTAGGCAAACCCCGGCACCCCGTCCGGGAGCAGGGGAGTGGCAGACCGCAGCCCTGCAAAGCTCTGGCCCCACAGCGGGTGGTAGGCGCTGGGGAGCAGAAGGTCGTCGATCCCAGGCGAGGGCGCCACCGCCGCGGCCGCGGGGAGAACAGCACCCTCCGAGGGGCCCCCCAGGAGGAGCGCCGCTACCGCCAGCGCCGCCGCCAGCAGGGCGCCCGGGAACAGGGCCCGCCGCGCGGCCCGGTTCGAGCGGGCCCGCCAGGGCCACACGCGCACGAACGCATAGAGAAGCGTGGCGCCGCCCGCCAGGAGCACGTAGCTCCAGGAGGAGAGCATGGCCAACCCCAGGAAGAGCCCGGCCAGGAGGCCGTGGCGGCGCCGCTGCTCACGCAGGGCCCGCTCGAGGCTCAGGAAGGTCAACGGTATCCACTGCGTGGCCAGCAGCGGCAGCTGGCCAGTAGCCAGCCAGTGCAGCCGCAGGGGGGCAAAGGCCAGGATACAGCCGCTGACGGCTGCCGCGTAGGGGTTGCCGGTAATGTACATGACCAGCAGGTAGGTGCCGTAGGCCGTCAGCACAAAGCTGAGGAACAGCAGGGCGTTGTAAGCCAGTACCTCGTTGCCCAGCAGGAGGACCGGCAGCGCCAGCAGGTGGTTGGCCACCCCCAGAGAGGGCCCGTCGGCGTACTGGCGCGGAGCAGGCAGATGCCCGCCCTGGACGATGCCGGCCAGCCCCTGGCGGGTCTTCCAGAGGTCGTAGAGCCAGGCCCCGTTGGCGTCGGGGGGGCCGGGGACGGCGGTCGCCACGTGCGTCACGAGGGGATAGGTCAGCACGACGGTCAGGACGAGGTACAGGAGCAGGACGCTCAGATGGTTGGCAGGCCGGCCAAGGGTGGGCCGGCTCGCCCATGAGGCGGCCCGCGTTGGCGGCCCTACCGTCAGTTCTCGCTGCATGATGGCACTTGCTGCATGAGGCTGTTCCCTGCGGCAGAAGTTGCGGCCGGTGTCTGTTCCTGCCTCCGCCGGAAGGGGAGACACTAGCGATTATACACGTGGCCGGCCGGGCGACCAATCACACCGGGCGAGGCCGGTGCCACATTCCGTAGTAAGTTGCTAATCTTTAGTGATTATGCTATACTGGGCTGGATGGGAACCGCCCGCCAGTGCCGCCGACGCCCTTGCGGCGCAGCGGGCCGGCCAGAAAGGTGCCTAACATGGCAGAGCAAACCCAAGCCAAGACCGTCGAACTCGATGTTCTCGGTATGACCTGTGCTTCCTGCGCGAACACGGTGGAGCGCGGCCTGAAAAAGACTGCCGGCGTCTCTGCCGCCAACGTCAATATCGCCACCGAGCGGGCCTCGGTTACCTTTGACCCGACGGTTCTGAACGTCGCCGGCCTTGTCCAGCGGGTGCGCGAGGTCGGCTATGACGCGGCGGTGCGCCGCGAGGTCCTGCCGATCGGCGGGATGACCTGCGCGGCCTGCGTGAACCATGTGGAGCGCGCCCTCCGCCGGGTGGACGGGGTCGTCTCCGTCAGCGTGAACCTGGCCACCGAGCGCGCCACGGTCGAGTACCTTGCCGGCCTGACCTCACGGGCGAGCCTGGCCGCCGCCGTGCGCGACGCCGGCTATGAGGTGCTGGAAGTTGCCGTCAGTGAGGAGGCCCAGGTCGACCTGGACGCCCAGAAGATGGCCGCCGCCCGGCGGCGCATGGCCGTAGCCTGGGCCTTTACCGGGCCGGTCGTCCTCATCATGTTGCTGCACATGCTGGCCGGCGTCGCCTGGCCCAGCATGATGGCCGTCGAGGTGGCCCTCATGGCCCTGGCGCTGCCGGTGCTGATCTGGCCGGGCGCCCCGACCTTCCGTTCGGCCTGGAACTCGCTGACCCATGGCAGCGCGAACATGGACGTCCTCATCGCCCTGGGCACCAGCGCCTCCTGGCTGAGCGGGCCGCTCTCGCTGGTCACTTCGGTCTCGTCTTACGCAGGGGTGGCGGCCATGATTATGGCCATCCACCTCACGGGGCGGTACATCGAGGCCTCTGCCAAGGGGCGCGCCTCGCAGGCTATCCGGCGGCTGCTGGAGCTGGGCGCCAAGACGGCCCACGTCCTTATCGACGGCCAGGAGTACGAGGTGCCCATCGCCCAGGTAAGGGTGGGGGACCTCCTCGTCGTGCGCCCGGGGGAAAAGGTGCCCACCGACGGCCGCGTCGCCTCGGGCGAGAGCACCGTCGACGAGTCGATGGCTACGGGGGAGTCGATGCCGGTGGCCAAGGGCCCCGGCGACGAGGTCATCGGTGCCACGGTGAACCAGGCCGGCCTCTTGCGCGTCGAGGCCACCCGCGTGGGGGCGGACACCTTTCTCTCTCAGGTGGTGCGCATGGTCGAGGAGGCCCAGGGCACCAAGGTGCCCATCCAGGAGTTCGCTGACCGGGTGACGGGCGTGTTCGTGCCGATCATCATCGG
>JAAZBY010000154.1 GCA_012513595.1 Chloroflexota bacterium | reverse complement strand
TCGACGACGTCGGGCGGAAAGGCCAGCGCCTTGGCTGCCTCCCGCACCGCCGACCGCGCCCGGTAGGTGACCACGTTGCAGACCATGCCCACCCGTTCCTCGCCATAGCGCTCATAGACGTACTGGATCACCTCCTCGCGCCGGTCGGCGGCAAAGTCCAGGTCGATGTCGGGCATGGTGGTCGTCCCCTCGCTCAAAAAGCGCTCGAACAGCAGGTGGTGGCGCAGGGGATCGACCGGGGTGATGTCCAGCAGGTAGGCGACCAGGGAGTTGGCGGCCGACCCCCGGCCCTGGCAGCGGATGCCCCGTTCCCGCGCAAAGCGGACGATGTCCCACACTACCAGGAAATAGCCCACCAGCCCAGCCCGCTCGATGACGCCCAGCTCGTGGGCCAACTGGGCCCGGGCCTGGGGGGTGACGGGATCGAATTTACGCGGCAGCCCGGCCTGGCACAGGGCGCGCAGGTAGCTGCCGGGGGTGTGGCCCTCGGGCACGGGAAAGGCGGGCAGCCGCTGCGCCTTCAGGTCGAGGCGCACGTCGCACCGCTCGGCGATGCGCACCGTGTTGCCCAGCGCCTCGGGCAGGTCGGCAAAGAGGGCGGCCATCTCCTGGGGTGACTTTAGATATTGCTCCGAGTTGGGGTGCAGCAGCCCGCCCGCCAGCGCCTCGGGCAGGGTGACGCCCTGGCGGATGCAGCTCAGCAGGTCGTGCAGGCGCTGACCCGACCGCTCTGCATAGCGGACGCCGTTGGTGGCCACCACGCCCACCCCCAGCCAGCGGGCCAGCTCGACCAGCGCCGCCGTCAGCCGGGCGTCGGTGGGCAGGGAAGGACGCTGTACCTCGATCCAGAAGGGCAAAATCTCGCGCAGCCGAGCGGCGGCCCGGCGCGCCCCCTCCTCGTCGCGGCGCAGCAGCGCCGAAGCGACCGCGCCCGGACGGCCACCCGACAGGCCGATCAGCCCTTGGCTGTGTTCGGCCAGCGCCTCCCAGGTCAGCCGGGGCTGCCCCTTTTGCCCGGCCAACTGCCCGGCGCTGATCAGGCGGCACAGATGGGCATAGCCCTGGGCGCTCTCGGCCAGCAGCGTCAGAGGACTGCCGTCGGCCAAAGTGACCTCGGCGCCGGTGATGGGCTTCAGGCCCCGCTCCCCGGCCGCCTGCCAAAAGCGTACGGCGCCATACAGGCCGTCCCGGTCGGTGAGGGCCAGCGCCGGGTAGCCGAGGGCCACGGCCCGCTCGACCAGCGCCTCGGGCGACGAGGCGCCATCCAGCAGGGAAAAATAGCTGTGGCAGTGCAGCTCGACGTAGCCGGGGTCCATCGTCCGGGCGGCCTAGTCATAGAGGCGGGCCAGGAACCAGCGGCCCGTCGAAAGGTCCCGGTACAGGAGGCACAGCAGCCCGGTGCCGGTCGTAGCCTTGACGTACTCGCGCCAGACGACCTCCCCCGGCAGCCACCAGCGGGTGTGCACCCGCCAGCGATTGCAGACCTGCAGGCCGCCGTGGCGGGTCCCCTGCCAGACGAATCCCGCCGGCGACTCGACGCTGCCCCAGACCTCGACCGCTTCCCCGGCAGGCCACAGCCGCGTCACCGCGCTCCCTCCTCCAGCCAGCCCACCCGCCACTCGGGCAGCGGCGCCCCCGGCTGGACCAGGGCCGCCCGCCGCAGGTGAGGGGTGGGCCCAAACCGGGTGGACAGGTACCGCTCCACCTCCTGGAGCTTTTGGGCGCTCTCCCGCTCGCCGGGGAACAGGGCCAACTGCTCCATCCCGGCGTCCTGGATCTGCTCCAGGGCCACCTCCAGCTCGATGGCGGCGGCCCGCCACGCCATCCCATCCAGCAACTGGCCCAGAGCGGCCATGATCCGCTCCTCCTCGGCCAGCGGCAGGAAAAAGGCCTGGGTGCGTTCCTGACGCCCGCCGTCCTCGAACTGCACCGTCAGGCGCACCAGGCCGCAGGCCTGCCAGCGGGCCTGCAGCTCGGCCAGCAGCGGCGACACCGACTGTCGCAACGCGGCCAGCAGCCGCTCGCGGTCGGCCAGCGGCGGTTCCAGCTCGCAGCGGGCTCGGTAGCAGGGCGCCTGATGGCGGGGGATGACCGGACGGTCGTCCTCCCCCCGAGCGCAGCGATGGGCCAGGGCGCCCGCGCGCCCGAACTGCTGTCCCACCGCCGCCGGGGAGAGGGCCGCGTATTGGCCCAGGGTGCGCAACCCCAGGTACTGGAGCCGCTGCAGGGCCTCCCCCGCCAGGGGCAGGAGCCGCACCGGGAGCGGCCGCAGAAAGACTCGCTCCCGGATCGTGGCCACGGCCAGGACGCGCCCCGGCGGCGTCCGGCAGGCGGCGGCCTGGGCCGTGAACTTGGCGCTGTCCCACCCCAGGGCAGGCGAAAGGGCCTCACCCAGTTCCTGCCGCACCGCCCGCCCGATCTGCTGGCACAGGCGCTGCCCGTCGCTCTGGTCGCGGGCCAGGTCGTCCAGGTCGGCATAGGCTGCTCCCCAGCCGTGGGGCTCGACCCCGGCGCTGGCTTGCTCCAACACCTGGACCATCGCCTCGAACTCCTGGCGGCAGCGGTCCAGGTCGGCGTCGACCAGGAGCGCTTCGGGGCAGCGGACCTCGGCCTCGCGGGCCGTCAGCCCGGCGGCGACGCCCCAGGCGGCGGCCTCGGCCGATACGGCCAGGACCCGCCCCTCCGGCCCCATCAGCACCAGGGGACGCTCCTCCAGGGCGGGGTCCTCCCGCCGGGCCAGGCTGGCCGCAAAGTAGGGGATGGTGCAGTACAGGATCGACATCGCCGCGCTCCCTCAAAGACCGTCGCCGCGCACCGTGCCGTTGAACTCGAGGCTCAGGGTCACCGCCCGGCCCTCCGGCCCCAACCGATTCTTGAGCACCTCCAC
>JAAZBY010000153.1 GCA_012513595.1 Chloroflexota bacterium | reverse complement strand
TCGCTGCGCGCCCACGGCATCCGCCGGGTGGTCGTCGTCTCCACCCATGGCGGGAACTGGATCCTCAAGCCGACGCTGCGAGAGATCAACTATCGCTACCCCGACGTGAAGGTGATCTGGGCCAGCGGCGTGGTCCCCGGGGAGGGCGCGCCGGTGCCGGAGGATATCCACGCCGGCCGGCGCGAGACCTCGGCCATGCTGCACCTGCGGCCCGACCTCGTCCGGGGAGAGCTGGACGGGCTGGACGACCCGGGGCGCGTGGGGCAAGAGTTCCTCGACTATGCCGGGGTGGACGCGCTCAGCCGGGCGGGGGTGTGGGGGCGCCCCTCGCAGGCCTCCGGAGAGGCGGGGCGGGCGCGGTTTGAGGATGCGGCCCGCGCCCAGGCGGCCTACGTGCGCTGGGTGCTCGGCCGCCTCGCCGCGCTAGAGCAGGGCTGAGGGCGCGGCGATCAGCACGGCGGGCACGGCGCTGGCGCCGCGCCGATGGCTGCACGCCACCGTTGCTGGCGCGCCGCGCACTCGGCGTCGGGGAGCCATGCTCCGCGGGCCAGCATAGCCTCCAGCGCGGCCAGGGCGGCCGCAGGGCCCAGCGTCTGCCGCTCGTACAGCGCGTCCAACAGCCAGAGCGTTCCATGGACCTCTAACCCGCGGCTCTCGGCGAGGCTCTTTAGCCTGTGGTCCCCCGTGAGCAGGATCGCCTTGAGGTCGCGCGCCGCGAAAAGAGCGAACAGGTCGGGTACCGACAGCTCGGGGTGCTGCGGGCGCAGCAGGGCCAGCTCGGCGACCGAGCCACCGGCCAGTCCGACGATCTGGAGGCCCAGGTCCCGCACCGCGGCGCGCAGGGGTGCGCCCAACTCTGCTGCGTGGACGGCGTCAGGGATGGCGAAACGATAGGCGAGGGTCATGCAGGCGGCCAGGACCCCGCCGTTCTGTAGGTCGATCAGCACGCTGGCATCGACGACGCAGACGGCCGGCGGGGGCGGCTGGTGGGGCGGTGTCATGCCGTGGCCGCCTCCAACTCAACGAGCGGCTGGCTCAGCAGCTCCTCGGCGCGCGAGCGCGAGATCATGCGTTCGCCCAGGGCACGGTAGACCAGCTGCCGCAGGCGCTGCGGCTCCTCGGGGGGCACCTGCTCCCACGGCTCCCGCTTCTTCCAGCCCTCGCGGGCAAAGGCCCGGCAAATGCGCCGATAGGTCGCCTCGTCGATGATCTGCAGGTCCCTGGCCCGGTGCACCCAAGCCAGCATGCTCAACCCGTACTTGTGCTTGAGCAGGTCGAGCTCGCGTAAGTCGAGGGCCTGGCGGCGGGCCCCCAGCTCGGCGCGCACGCTCGGCTCCGGGGCCAGAAAGGCGCCGGCGAAGCGGTGCGCCGCCTTCTCCGGGTACACTTCTGGCGCCAGATCGAGGAGCAGATGCGCCAGTTCGTGGGCCAGGCTGAAGCGCTGTCTGTCGCCAGGGATGCCGCGCTGTACGCCGATCACCGGGATGCCATCCGCTACCCAGGCGCCCAGCCCGTCAAACCCGTCGCACCCCGCGATGACGCAGACCCGCACGGCGCGGTCCTCGAGCAGCGCCATGAGGTTGACGATGGGGGCGTTCCCCAGGTGCCAGTGCTCGCGCAAGGCCAGGGCGATGCGTTCGACGTCCTCCAGGCTGCTGGCGTGCCGGTCGATCGGCGGGGTAGAGAACGACGCGGGCGCGCCAAAGAGGCGCTCCGCCTCGATGAAGCGCTCCAGGTACTCGGCCACCAGCCCCTCGATCCGTCTGCGATCCTTGGCCCCACGACGCTTCTGGCAACGATAGTGCACGCCTTTGGCGGTCAGGACGACGCTGGCGGGGCGGAACAGATAGTCCAGCTCGACCCCCAGCGCCTGCGCCAGCCGCAGGAGGACGGCCGAGCTCGGCACCATCTGCCCACGCTCGTACTTGGCCACGGCGGTATGGCTGACGCCCGCCGCCTCACCGGTCGCGCGCAGCGACAGCCCCGCCATCCGGCGTGCCATCTTCAGTCGCTCTCCCAAGTCGGCCATGGTCTGGCACCCTCCCTCGTGCCTTGGTTTCCATTCTAGCATGAGCACGCCGATTTGTAAACAGATGCCCCGACCATCTGTGAGTCCCTGCCCTGCCTCCCGGCGGGCCGGCGCGCCGCGGTTGACGCGGCGCCTGCCGCCGCGCTAGGATACTGCCGCTGGCGCGAGCCCTTACCGCCGCGTCTCGCCGCCTCGCCCCCTCGCCCCTCTGCGCTCCCTCCCCAACACGCCGCAACAGCCTGCCTCGCGCCGCGCTCTCGGGCCGTGGGCGTGCGATCGTGGACGGTGGCCCGCGCCACCAAGGGGGTCTGCCATGGAACGCGACAGAACGGAGCCGCCCTCCTCGCGCGGGGGGGCCTGGCTGTGGTTGCCGCTGGGGGCGCTCTTGCTGCTGCTATCCACCGGGCGGTTCAGCGTCCCGCTGGCCGCCTGGCTGGCGCCGGTGTTCCTGATCCGCTTTTTCCGCCGGCGCCGCGTTCTGGTCGGCTCACTGCTCATCCTTCTCGGCCTGTGGGTGGCCTACGCCATCTCTTGGCGGGCCATCCTATCGTTCGCGCCGTTTGACCAGTTGCCCTTCTTCCTCATCCTGGCCCTGCTCATGGCCGTGAACGGCTACCTGCCGTTGCTGGCCGATCGCCTGCTGGCCCCGCGCCTGAAGGGCCTGCCCGGCAGCCTGGTCTTCCCGCTGGCCATGACGGCCACCTGGCTCCTCTACAACTTGGCCAGCCCCATCGGCGGCTTTGGCACGCTGGGCTATGAGCAGTACCCCAACCTGGCCCTCACGCAGCTTGCCTCGTTGACGGGCCTGTGGGGCATCACCTTCCTGGTGTCCTGGTTCGGCGCGCTGGCCAACTGGGCCTGGGAGCGCTCCTTCCGCTGGCCCGAGGTCCGCGGCGGCGCGCTCCTCTACGGGGTAATCCTGGGGGCGGTGCTCCTGTACGGCGGGCTGCGCCTGGCCCTGGCCGAGCCGCTCCCCGGCACCGTGCGCATCCACGGCGTCTCACAGCCTGAGGAGGTGTACGACCGCCTCCGCGCGCTCCCTGCTGGCGATCGGGAGGCCCTGCGTGGCGGCCGGCTGCAGCTATCCGAGGCCTTCCTGGAGGCGACCGTCCGCGAGGCCCGCCGCGGCGCCCAGATCGTCCTGTGGCCTGAGATGGCCGCGGGCGGGGAGGAGCAGGACGCCCAGGAAACACTGGCCCGGGCCAAGCAGGTGGCCGCCCAGGAGGGGATCTACCTGGCCCTGGGGCTGATGATCGAGTTCCCCGGGACGGACCGCCTCACGGAGAACCGCCTGATCGTCGTCGACCCCTCCGGCGAGGTGGTCATCGACCACGTCAAGTACGGCGGCGTGCTCCTTGACGGCAAGCTCCCCGGTGACCGCATCCTGCGCCTGGCCGAGACGCCCTATGGGACTCTTTCCGGCATCGTCTGCTACGACGGGGACTATCCGCTGGTGGTGGGCCAGGCGGGGCGCCGCGGCGTCGACATCCTGCTCATCGCCCACGGAGAGCCGAACCGCGCCGTGGCGCGCCTGCACGTGGCCCAGCACGTCTTCCGGGCGATCGAGAACGGCGTCTCTCTCTTCCGGCAGGATGCCACCAAGGGCTTTTCCTTCGCCACCGACCCCTACGGCCGCATACTAGCCTCGGTCGACAGCCTGACGACCTCCGAGCGCCTCACGGTGGCGCAGGTGCCCACCCACGGCGTCCGCACCGTGTACGCCGTCATCGGTGACCTGTTCGGTTGGGCGTCCGTCGCGGGGTTTGTGGGCCTGGCTATCTGGGCGGTGGTGGCGGGGCGCCGCCGGGGCGCCTAACGCCTATGCCCGCGCTCGGGGGCGAGGGCGGCGCCGCGTGCGCCGCCCTCCCCGCCCTACGAGGCGCTTGACCGGCCGCCCCCCGCTGCGTAGAATCCCCGCAGCCCGCCTCTCCAGCCACCGCGAGGGACCCATGCCGGCCAAGTACCCACTCGTCGCCCTGCTCGTCATCGCCAGCCTGCTCTGCTCCGGCTTTGGGCCGGCGGTGCTCACCGAGTCGGACCTGGCGCAGCGCCCCGTCACCCCCTCGCAGCTGCGCGCCTGGCGCCTCAGCGACTGCCCCGGCGTCTCGGCCAAGGCCTATATGGTCGTAAGCCCCACCACCGGGCAGGTCCTCTGCGCCCACAACGAGCACGAGCGGCACGCCCCGGCCAGCCTGGTCAAGATCGTCACCGCCCTGGTGGCGCTGGAACACAACCGCCAGGACGAAAAGATCATGGTCCAGTGGATGGACGTGACGACCTATTCCGTCACACGCCTGCTCAAAGGGGAGGTCTATTCCCTCCGCGAGCTCCTGATGGCGCTCCTGGTCCCGTCGGACAATGCCGCGGCCCTCACCATCGCCCGGCACGTGGCCGGCGACGCGGCCACCTTTGTCGGCTGGATGAACGACTATGTGGCCCGCCTGGGCCTGCAGGATACCCACTTTGCCAACCCCCACGGGCTTGACGCCCCCGACGGCTACTCCACCGCCTACGACATGGCCATCCTGGCCCGCTACGCCATGGCCAACCCCTCCTTTGCCGACTTTGTGGGGCGCTCGGCCACCATCGTCGGGGATTACCTGTGGCCGTCGACCAACCAGCTGTACGGCGTGTACCCGGGGGTCATCGGCGTCAAGACGGGCACCACCGACGAGGCCGGCGAGTGCCTCATCGCCTATGTCGACCGCCCCCAAGGGGAGGTGCTCACCGTCGTGCTCGGCTCGGAGGATCGCTATGCCGACACGACCACCCTGCTCAACTACTACTATGCCACCTACGCCGAGGTCACCATCGACCTGCCGGAGAACGCCCAGAACCGCTACCTCGACGAGGACCAGGCCTGGCACGGCTTTCGCCTGGAGGCGCCCGTCACCCTGCTGGTGAACCCGGCCGACCGGCGTTCGGTCTCTTTCTACCGCCGCATCGACAACGCCACCCCCGCACCCCGCCCCGGCGAGCAGGTCGGCGTGCTGCTGGTGACCATGGACGGCACCCTCCTGGCCGAGCTGCCCCTGCTGGCCCGCTGACGCGGCTTCCGCGCCGGGGGTCCCAGGCAGGAGAAGAAAGACAGGATTCACAGGATTGACAGGATTTCAAGTCGTTCTGGAGGCCAGTGCCTTCAGGGCACAGAGCCAACCATGTCTTCAATCCTGTAGATCCTGCTAATCCTGTTAATCCTGTCAGTCTCTTCCCAGCCCCCAAGAGCGGGGCCGCTGCGTCGGACCACGACCCCCGCCCGCGATCGACGCCGAGGCCCGTGTGTGGCCGCGGGAAGAGAAGAGAGGACAAGAAGGACAGGATTGACAGGATTTCAAGTCGTTCTGGAGGCCAGTGCCTTCAGGGCACAGAGCCAACCATGTCTTCAATCCTGTAAATCCTGTAAATCCTGTAAATCCTGTCGGTCTTTCCCCAGCAATCTCAGAGGCAGCGGGCGCTGCGGGGGGAGCACAGGGCGCGGGTGGCCCGCTTCTCGCGCTGCTGCACGCCGGGCGCCTTTCTTTGCCCGGGGCCGCCCATACCCTATAATGGCAGGGTTGGGGGGTGACCATGGAAGAACGTCTGCAAAAGATCCTGGCCCGGGCCGGTTTCGGCTCGCGCCGGTCGAGTGAAGAGCTGATCAGCGCGGGCCGCGTGACGGTGAACGGCCAGGTGGCGACTCTGGGCCGCAAGGCCGATGCCGAGGTCGACGATATCCGCGTCGATGGCCGGCCCCTCGGCCGGCATGAGATCGCCGCCGGCCCCTCCGTCTATGTGGCCCTGCACAAGCCCCGCGGCGTCATCTCGGACGAGGGCGACAAGGTCGCCCGCCGCCGCACCGTGTTTGACCTGGTCAACCTGCCGGGGCACCTCTTCCCGGTGGGCCGGCTGGACCTGAACTCCGAGGGGCTCATCCTCCTCACCGACGACGGCGCCCTGGCCCACCGCCTGACCCACCCGCGCTACGAGCACCCCAAGGAATACCACGTCCTCGTCGAGGGGGAGCCCACCGAAGAGGCCTTGGAGACCTGGCGGCGCGGCCTGTACCTCGACGGCACCAAGACCTCCCCCGCCCAGGTGAGCATCCTGCGCAAGGGCAAGGGAGAGACCTGGCTGCGCGTGACCCTGCGTGAGGGGCGCAAGCGGCAGATCCGGCGGGTGGCGGCGTTGCTCGGCTGGCCGGTGTTGCGGCTGATCCGCGTGGCCATCGGGCCCGTCCTCCTGGGGGACCTGAAGGTCGGCGAGTGGCGCTACCTGAACTCTGTCGAGCGCGACGCGCTGGGCGCCATCGGCGGCGCCGCTGATGCGGACGGCGCCGGGCCTGGCCCTGAGCGGCGGACCGCCGAGCGGCGGACCGCTGAGCGGCGGACCGCTGGGCGGCGGACCGCTGGGCGACGGTCCGCGCCTGGGGGGCAGCCAACGCCCGACCGGCGGCGGACATCCGGCCGGAGCCCCTCAGCAGACCGGCAGCCCGCATCCGGGCCGCCGGGCACCTCCGAGCGCCAGCCCGCGGCCGGGCGGCCGCGGACGTCCGATCGGCGGCCCACCTCCGGGCGCCGGCCCACCTCTGGGCGGCCGCGCGCCCCCCGGGCGAGGAAACCATCGTGACACGACCCATCATCGCCATCGACGGCCCGGCCGCCTCGGGCAAGAGCACCGTGGGGCACCTGGTGGCCGAGACGCTCGGCTACCTCTACCTGGATACCGGCGTCCTCTACCGCGCCGTCACCTGGGCCGCCCTGGAGCAGGGCATCCCCATCGCCGATGAGGCGCGCGTGGCGGGCCTGGCCGAGTCGCTCGACGTGGACATCCGCCGCCCCACCGTGGCCGACGGCCGCCAGTACACCGTCCTCGTCGCCGGGCGCGACGTCACCTGGCACCTGCGCGAGCAGCCGGTGAACGAGGGCGTCTCACCGGTGGCGGCCAACCCCGGCGTGCGCGCCGCCCTGGTCGACGCGCAGCGGCGCATCGGCCTGCAGGGGGGCGTGGTGGTCGTCGGGCGGGATATCGGCACGGCCATCCTCCCCGAGGCCCAGGTCAAGATCTACCTCGACGCCGCCCTCGAGGAACGCGCCCTGCGCCGGCACCGCGAGAACCTCGCCCAGGGGCGCCCGTCGGACCTCGACGCCGTCCGCGCCAACCTGGCCGAGCGCGACTATATCGACTCGCACCGCTCCACCGCCCCCCTGGCCCAGGCGCCCGACGCCATCTACCTCGACTCGACCGCCCTGACCATCCCCCAGGTGGTCGCCCGGGTGCTGGAGATCGCCCGCTGCCGTGAGGCGTGCGGCGCGCCCAACCATGGCCAGGAATAGGGGCGGGCTCATCTCCGCGGTGGCCGACGGCTCCGTCGGCGAGGAGATCGGCCTGGAGCCGGGCGACCTGCTCGTCTCCATCAACGGCCACGCCCTGCGTGACGTGATCGACTACCAGTTCTACTCGGCCGAGGAAGACCTGCTCCTCGTCGTCGAGCGTGCCGGGCGGCGCCACCGGCTGGAGGTGGAACGCGACTATGACGAGGACCTGGGCCTCTCCTTCGCCGAGCCCGTCTTTGACGGCATGCGCCTCTGCCGCAACCGCTGCCCCTTCTGCTTTGTGGCCCAGCTGCCGGCGGGCCTGCGCCGCACGCTCTCACTGCGCGACGATGACTATCGCTACTCCTTCCTCTCCGCCTCGTACATCACCCTGACCAACCTGTCAGAGGAGGACTGGCTGCGCATCGACGAGCAGCACCTCTCCCCGCTGTACGTCTCCATCCACGCCTCGGACCTGGCCGCGCGCCGGGCCCTGCTGGGCAACCCCTCGGCGCCCGACGTGATGGCGCAGCTGGGGCGGCTGGGGCAGATGGGCATCACCGTGCACGGGCAGATCGTGGTCAGCCCAGGGCTGAACGACGGGGAGGTCCTCTGGCGTACCATCGATGACGTGGCCGCCCTGTGGCCGACCGTCCAGACTCTGGCAGTGGTGCCCGTGGGGCTGACGGCCTTTCACCGCGGGGGGCTGCGCCCCCTGGCCCCCGCAGAGTGCGCGGCCATCGCCGACGGCGTTTTCGGGCGGGTGCCGGCCTTTCGCGCGCGCTTTGGCAAGACCTGGCTGTACCCCTCCGACGAGCTCCTGCTCCAGGGGGGGCGCGCCATCCCTGCGGCCGCCTTTTACGACGACCCCGCCCAGGTCGAGAACGGCGTGGGCCTGGTGCGCGGGCTGCTCGACGATTGGGCCGCGGCCCGCGAGGAGGCCGCCGCGTTGCACGCCGCGGGCCGGCGCGTCACGCTCGTGTGTGGCATGGCCATCGCCCCGACCCTGGCGCCCCTGGCCGATGACCTGGCCGCCCGCAGCGGCGCTGAGGTGCGCCTGGTGCCGGTGACGAACGGCCTCTTGGGGCCGAGCGTGACCGTGTCGGGCCTGCTGGGCGGGGCGGACGTCGCCCAGGCGCTGCGCTCCGGCGACCTGGGGGAGTTCGTCTGCATCCCTCGGTCGATGCTCGATGCCGACGGCGCCCGCACCCTGGACGAGTGGACCCTGCCCGACCTCGAGGAGCGCCTGGGCCGCCCGGTGCACCCCGTCCGCACCATGAGCGACGTGCTTGACCTGCTGGCCTAGGCGGTAGTACAAGGAAGGCAGAACGGCCTGCGCCGTCCGATTCGCGGCATGCGCGATCTCTTTCCCACACCCAGGGAGGGGCATCCATGTGCGGAATCGTTGCCTACGTGGGCCCGCGTGACGCCCAGGGCATCGTCCTCGAGGGGCTCCGCCGCCTGGAATACCGCGGGTACGACTCGGCCGGCCTGGCCGTGGCCGGCCCCCAGGGCATCGCCCGGCGCCGCTCGGTGGGCAAGCTGGAGAACCTCGCCGCGCTCCTGCGTGAGCAGCCTATGGCCGGTTGCCTCGGCATGGGGCACACCCGCTGGGCCACGCACGGCGGCGTCACCGAGGCCAACGCCCACCCGCACACCGACGCCTCCGGCCGCATCGTCATCATCCAGAACGGCATCGTCGAGAACTACCTGGAACTGAAAGAGGGCCTCCTCGCCGAGGGGGTCCCCTTTGTTTCCCAGACCGATACCGAGGTGATCGCCCATCTGGTGGCCCGGCACTACCAGCGCGGCGCCGGCGACCTGGCCACCGCCGTGCGCCTGGCCCTCGGCGAACTGCGCGGCGCCAGCGCCGTGGTGGCCATGTGCGCCGACGAGCCCGACCGCCTGGTGGCCGCCCGGCTGGGCAACGCCGGCGGCGTGGTCATCGGCGTCGGCGACGGGGAGATGTTCGTCGCCTCCGACATGCCGGCCATCCTCGAGCACACCCAGCGGATGATCTTTCTCGATTCACGCGAGGTCGCCACCGTCCGCCGCGAGGGCGCCCGCGTCACCGATCTGGCCGGCCGTGAGGTGGAGAAAACGGTCACCACGGTGCAGTGGAACCCGGTGACGGTGGCCAAGGACGGCTACAAGCACTTTATGCTCAAAGAGATCCATGAGCAGTCCCGCTCGATCACCGATGTGATCCGCGGGCGTGTGGATTTCGACCGCAGCGAGGTGATCCTGCCCGACCTGGAGGGGCTACGCCCGGTCATCCCGCACCTGCGCCGGCTGCACGCCGTCGGCTGCGGGACGGCCTGGCACGCCTGCCTCCTGGCCAAGTTCTTGATCGAGGACCTGGCCCGCCTGCCCGTGGAGGTGGACTATGGCTCCGAGTTCCGCTACCGCGACCCCCTCCTCGAGCCGGGCAGCGTCGTCCTGGTCATCACCCAGTCCGGTGAGACGGTGGACACCCTCGCCGCCATGGAAGAGGCGCGCAGCAAGGGGATGCAGTCGATCGCCCTGGTGAACGTGATCGGCTCGCAGGCGGCGCGCCTGGCCGACGGCGTCGTCTACCTGAACGCCGGGCCGGAGATCGGCGTGGCCTCCACCAAGGCGTTCACCTCCCAGGTGGTGGCCGCCTACCTGCTGGCCGTCTACCTTGGCCAGGCCCGCGGGACGCTCTCGCGCGAGCGGCGCCGCGAGCTCTTGCACGACCTGGCCAGGCTGCCCAACCTGGCCGGCGAGGTGCTGGCAAACGGCAACGACTATGAGGGGCTGGCGCGCAAATATGCCGCGGCGCAGGACTTTCTTTACCTCGGCCGCGGCATCCACTACCCAATCGCCCTCGAGGGGGCGCTCAAGCTCAAAGAGATCTCTTACATCCACGCCGAGGGCTACCCGGCCGGGGAGATGAAGCACGGGCCGATCGCCCTGATCGACGAGCACCTCCCCGTGGTGACCATCTGCCCCCGCGACAAAGTGCGTGACAAGATGCTCGACAACATCGCCCAGGTGCGGGCGCGGGGCGGGCGGGTCATCGCCCTGGCCACCGCCGGCGATTCCGAAGTGGCCGAGACGGCCGACGACGTCATCTGGATCCCCGAGACCTCCCGCTACCTGACGCCGGTCCTGGCGGTGATCCCGCTGCAGCTGCTGGCCTACCACATCGCCGTGCTGCGCGGCGCCGACGTGGACCAGCCCCGCAACCTGGCCAAGAGC
>JAAZBY010000152.1 GCA_012513595.1 Chloroflexota bacterium | reverse complement strand
TGCTCACGCCGGGCCGCGAGTTCTGGCGCCTGCTCTTTCTGGACCGGATCCTGCCCCGGGCGACCTACCCAATGCACCGCTGGCCCACGTCAGGGGCGAGGGAGGTAGCGGTCATCAAGGGCGCCTGCCTGGTCCTGCGGCACAGCGCGCTCGATCAGGTGGGCCTGCTCGACGAGCGGTATTTCATGTACACCGAAGAGATGGACCTGTGCCTGCGCCTGGCGCTGGCGGGCTGGCGCCTGCACTGGGTACCTGAGGCCCGCGTGGTCCATCTGGGCGCGGCGAGCACGCGCCAGGCGGCAGAGGCGATGTACCTGGCGCTTTATCGCAGCAAGGTGCAGTTCCAGCGCAAGTTCTGGGGCCAGTGGCGGGCGCGCCGCCTCAAGGTGCTCGTGGGGGTGGCCTACGTGCCGCGCTGGGCCGCCGCTTCCGTCGGGCGGTTCGCCGGACGTTCACTGGCGGCGCGGGCGCACATCTATCGGCGCCTTCTCGCCGAGCTGCCGAGCATGTGACCATTCCCGTGGGGAGGGCGCCGATGCGCGTGTGCTACGTCCTGCTGTCGCCCACCTTTGGCATGCACCAGTACACGGCCGACCTGGCCAACCGCATGGCCGCGGCCGGCCACGACGTCTACCTGGTGACGAGTTCGCGGTACCCGCAGGATCGCTATGCGCCAGAGGTGCGCCTGCACGCCGTGGTAGACACGCAGGACCGGGGCCTTTCCCTCCGGGCGATCCAGCCCCGGGCGGTAGGGCGGGTGGCAGCCGCCGTGCGCGCCCTCCATCCCGACGTGATGCACATCACCGGGCCGCACCTCTGGAATCTGGCCGTCATGCGCGCGGCGCGCCGCGGGGGCGTCCCGGTCGTGCACACGATCCACGACTTTGCGCCGCATCCCGGGGCCCGCTACGGGCCGCTCTTGCAGCTGTGGAATCGCGCCGTCCTGCGCGGCGCGGACCAGGCCCTGGTGCATGCCGAGTGTTACCTGCGAGACCTGCAGCACTCCGGGCACACCAACGTGAGCCACGTGCCGCTCCTGCACCTGTTTGTCGGCCATCGCTGGGCTGGCGAGCTGGAACGCCTCGGCGCCGATGTGTGCTATGAGCCGTCGGTGCTCTTTTTCGGGCGTCTGGAGCGCTACAAGGGGCTGCCGGAACTGCTGACGGCTTGGTCGCTGGTACGCGATGGCGGCGCGCGCCTGGTGCTGGCCGGCAAGGGCGCCCTGGACGAACTGTGGTCCAGCCCGCTGCCGAGCGGGGTTGACCTGCGCAACCGCCTGATCGATGACGCCGAGGCGCTGGACCTGTTCCGGCGCTGTGCGATCGTGGTGTTGCCCTATACGGGGGCGAGCCAGTCGGCGCTGGTGGCAGCGGCGTACTACTTTCGCAAGCCGGTCATCGTCACAAGGTCCGGCGCGCTGCCCGAATACGTCGTGGACGGCGTGACGGGCTGGATCGTACCACCGGGTGACGCCGCTGGCCTGGCCAACTGCCTGAGCGAGGCGCTGGCCGAGCCCGAACGCCTCAGGGCCTTGGGAGTTGCGGGCCGCGCCTGGTACGACCAACAGCGTGTTCTGGAAGAGGACCGCCTGCAAGAGATGTACGCCCACCTGGCCGCGGGAGCACCACTGCCCACGCCGAACAAGCCAGAGCGGATGGCGGCGTAGGTCTCCATCAGTCCGGAGGAATGAGCACCGGTGGCACGTATCCTGTTTCTGACCCAGGTCCTGCCGTACCCCCTCGACGCGGGCCCCAAGATCCGGGCCTCCTATACGTTGCGGCACCTGGCCCGGCGCCATGAGGTCACCCTGGTATCCTTTGTGCGGCCGGACGACCGTCCCGAGGCGTTGGCCCACCTGGAGTCCATCTGCGGCGAGGTGCAGGCCGTGCCAATGCGGCGCTCCCGGCTGCGAGACGTGCGCGCCGTGCTTGAGGCGGCCGTGCGCTGCATGCCCGTCGTCATCGTGCGCGACCAGATCGCCGAGATGCAGGAGGCGTTGCGCTCTTTGGTGGGGCGCCAGGCGTACGACGTGATCCACGCCGACCAGACGTCGATGGCCCAGTACGCGCTCTGGGCCCGCGCCGAGGCGCAGAAGAGCCGTCCATCCCAGCGCGTTCCGATCGTGCTGGACGCGCACAATGCCCTGTTCCGCGTCTTCCGGCAGATGCAGGCCCAGGAGTCTGCACCCCTCAGGCGGCTGGCGCTGGCCCGTGAGGCGCGCGCCCTCGAGCGTTACGAGCGGTTCCTGTGGGCCACGTTTGACCAGACGGCCTTTGTGGCCGATGCCGACCGGCTGCTGGCGGGCCGGGATACCATGGCCGACGATGGACGCCTGAGCACCATCCCGATCTGCATCGACGCCGCCGACAGGGCGCCCGTGGCGCTGGCGCCTGAGCCGCACCTGGTCACCCATCTCGGCACCATGTTCTGGCCGCCGAATATCGATGCGGTCCTCTGGTTCGCGCGGGAGGTCTTCCCGCGGGTGCTGGAGCGCGTTCCGGAGGCACGCTTTGTGGTCATTGGCAAGCGGCCCCCGGAGGCGGTGCAGCGCCTGGGGCAGAGCCCGCACATCGACGTCCTGGGGTACGTGCCCGACCCGACCCCCTACCTCGAGCAGACGGCTGCGTTCCTGGTGCCGCTGCGGGCCGGGGCGGGGATGCGCGTCAAGATACTCGACGCCTGGTGCTGGGGGGTGCCGATCGTCTCCACCACGCTCGGGGCTGACGGCATCGAGGCGCATGATGGGGAGGACCTGCTGATTGCCGACGACGCCGCGCAGTATGCCGCGGCCGTCGTGAGGCTGCTGCAGGAGCCAGACCTGCGCAGCAGGCTGGGCGCCCGAGGGAGGGCCTGGGTCAGCGAGCGGTACGACTGGCAGGTTACTTATGCCAGGTGGGACGAGATCTATGCGGGCCTGCTCGGCGATGGGGCGGGCGCATGAGACCAGGCGAGCGGTCCGGGGGAGCGGGCGCGGCACTCCCGCGCATCTCTGAGGGCGCCTGGCTGGCCGGGATACTGCTGGTGGCGGTGCTCCTGCGCGTCGGCATCGCGCTCTACCTGGGCGACGTGGTGGACGCCCCGCCTCTCCTAACCGATCAGCGCTCCTATCACGCCCTCGGTGAGCGGCTGCTGCAGGGGCACGGCTATAGCTTTGCGTCGGCCTGGTACCCGTTCACGCCGGCAGATACGCCCACGGCGCACTGGTCGTTTCTTTACCCGCTGTTCATTGCCGCGACCTATGCCCTGTTCGGCGTTCACCCTCTGGCCGTGCGGCTGTGTCAGGGGGTCGCGGGCGGGATCCTAGTGCCCTGGCTTGTCTATCGGCTGGCCAAGACGGTCTTTCCGGCACGGCGCGGAGTGCCCCTGGTGGCCGCCGGGATTGCGGCGGTCTACGCATACCTGGCCCTGTACGCGGCCACGCTGATGACCGAGACCCTCTTCATCGCGCTGGTGCTCTGGTCGCTGGAGGTGAGCCTGCGCCTGGCCTACGCCATCAGGAGCGGGGACCCGGCACAGTGGCGAGACTATGCGCTGTTGGGCCTGGGCCTGGGGGCAGCCGTTCTCACCAGGCAGTCCATACTTCCCTGGATCCCGGTGCTGGTGCTGTTCCTCGGGTGGCAGGCGCACCGCGTAGGCCTGGCCCGCCAGGTGGTACGGCGCCTGCTGCTGACGGGGGCGCTCGTGATCCTCATGGTCTGCCCCTGGACGTACCGGAACTACCGAGTTTACGGAGAGTTCCTGCTCCTGAACTCGAACACGGGGTACGCTATGTACGCAGCGCAGCACCCCATGCACGGGACCACGTTTCAGGAGTACGCCACCGCGCCTCTGCCGGCAGACCTGGCGGGCCTGAACGAGGCCGAGATGGACCGCGCCCTGTTGCGACGGGGCCTACAGTTCGTTCTCGACGAGCCCGGGCGGTATGTGCGGCTGTGCCTCAGCCGGGTGAGGGCCTTCCTGGAGTTCTGGCCAACGCCCGATACAACACCCCTCCATAACCTCGGGCGCGTCGGCTCCTTTGGCCTGCTACTGCCTCTCCTGGTCTACGGCCTGGTGCTGGCGCTCTGTGATCGCGACTTGGCCGCCCGGAGTGCGTTGTTGGTTATCTTTGCACTGTTTTACTCGACGCTGCACGTGTTGACCTGGGCCATGGTGCGCTATCGGCTGCCGGTTGATGCCGTCTGCCTGCCCTTTGCCGCGCTGGGCGTCAACGACCTGGCGCGCCGAGGGAAAGAGTGGCTGGCCCGCCGGAGGGTGCAGCCAGAGTCGGTGCCCATCCATACTGCGACAGGCCAGTAGACGCGCGCTGAGACGTCGTTCTGTCGGGAAGGGAGCTTGGCTCAGTGGACGATAAGCTTACCCTACACCAGTTCGTAGCGGTGATCCGTCGATGGTGGTGGCTGTTGGGGGCCGCCGTGCTGATCGCCGGGGTCTCGAGCTTCATCGGCACGATGCAGACTCCGCGCGTGTATGAGGCCAAGGCCACCGTGATGGTGGGCCAGAGCCTGCAGAAGCCCAACCCCAGCAACCAGGACCTCTACACGAGCCAGCAGCTGGCCCAGACCTATGCGGAGCTCGCCAAGCGGCAGCCCATCCTTGAGGGAGCCGCCCGGTCGCTGGGCCTCGACTATGTCCCCAGTGCGACGAGCATCACGACGCGGCAGATCCCGGGCACCCAGCTGCTTGAGATCCGCGTTCTCGATACGGATCCGGTGCGGGTCTGCGCCCTGGCCGACGCGATCACGGAGCAACTGGTGCTGGCCACGCCGGCGGGCGGCGAGGCGGGCGAGCGGCGCGAGTTCGTCCAGGAGCAGCTCACCAGCCTGGAGGCCAGGATCCAGACCATCACCGGCGAGATTGCCGAGGAGCAGGGGCGGCTGGAGGCGGCCACCAGCGCGCGTGCCATCCAGCAGGCGCAGACCAACATCGATGCCCTCCAGCAAAAGCTGGCCGCCTTTCAGACGACCTACGCTTCGCTCCTGAGCACCGCCCAGGGGGCGACGAACTATGTCTCGGTGGTGGAGCCCGCCGTCACGTCGGGCCGGCCGGTGAGCCCGAACGTGGGCCTGACCGTCCTGCTGGCGGCGGCGATCGGGCTGGCTCTGGCGACCGGGGGGGCGTTCCTGATCGAGGCGCTCGACGAGAGCATCCGCACGGCCGACGAACTGAACCATCTGACGGGTCTGCCCCTGCTGGGGAGCGTGGGGCGCATCTATGGCAAGGATGAGCCGGGCAGGCTGATCATGGCGCACGAGCCCTACTCGCCGCTTGCTGAGGCCTATCGCCTAGTGTGTTCCAACATCATCCTGTCCGTCACCGACAGGCCTCTGTTTTCGCTGATGCTGACCAGCGCCGGGCCCGGTGAGGGCAAGAGCCTCACCCTGGCCAACCTCGGGGTGGCCTTTGCCCAGATGGGCAGACGGACGCTGATCCTCGACTGTGATTTCCGCAGCCCCGTCCAGCATGCGATCTTTGGGCTGCCTCCCTCTGCTGGCCTGTCTGACGCGGCGCTCCACCCCGAGATGGCGGTGGAGACGTTTACCCAGCAGACGGGCGTCGAGAACCTGCTCTTGTTGAGCGCCGGCCAACCGCTGGCCAGCCCCGAGCGGTTCCTGGCTTCCAAGCATCTCGACCGCATCATGAACGACCTCCGCGGGCTGGCCGATATCGTCCTGGTGGATTCCCCGCCCCCTCTGCTCATCGCTGACGCGGCGATCCTGGCCCCGCGGGCTGACGCGGTGGTCCTCGTCGCCGACCTGGGCAGGGCCCGCCGCCCCATGGTCAGGCGGGTTGTGGCGGAACTGAAACGTATCCGGGCGAACGTGATCGGCGTCGTCATGAACCGGGCCACTTCTGACCACACCGGGTTTTCCTATCACTACTATCGGCGCTATCGACACGGCGGTAACGGCAAGACAGCGACCGAGCTGGAGAAGGCCGGGGCCGATGCGGAGACCGGCCGGGACATGGTGCAGATCCCGTGGCCGTGAGCAGTCTCGGACGGGCGAGGGACGCGGGCGCCGCGTGCCTTGGCCGTGGCCGATGCGGAACAGGGCCGTGGGACCTCAAGGGGTGGTGCCTGCGCAAGAACGTTTCCGGGGTGTGGGCACGATGACGATAGGAGGACACGCGTGAAGGCGGTCAGAGTGGGTGTGGTGGGCACGGGCAAGATGGGGCAGCGGCATTGCCGGGTGTATGCGTCTCTGCGCGGGGCCGAGCTGGTGGGCGTCTGCGACGTGAACGTCGAGTGTGGCAGGCGCGTGGCAGATGACCACGAGACCGTGTTCTTTCCCGTCCTGGGAGATCTCCTAACGCAGGTCGACGCGATCAGCGTGGCCGTCCCGACGCCGCTGCATTGCGAGGTCACCCTGGAGTGCCTCGCGCACGATGTACACGTTCTTGTGGAAAAGCCGATCGCCTGCACCCTGCAGGAGGCCTCTCTCATGGAGCAGTCGGCGGCCACCCGAGGGCTGATCCTGCAGGTCGGGCATATCGAGCGCTTCAACCCGGCCTATCGGGAGCTCAAGAATGTGCTCCAGGATGGCAGGATCGCGGTCATCAATATCGAGAGGCTGAGCCCCTTCCTCGGGAGCAATACCGACGTCGATGTGGTGCTCGACCTGATGACCCACGATATCGACCTGGTGATCGATCTCCTGGGTCAGGAGCCCGTGGCCGTCGAGGCCTTTGGCCTGCGCGGCTTTAGCGGGGAGGTGGACCACGCCATTGCGCATCTGGATTATGCCGGCTATCCGCTGGTCACGCTGGTGGCCTCGCGCATTACCGAGCAGAAGGTACGCTCTATCGAGGTGACGGACCTGAGCTCGTATGTCGAGTGCGACCTGCTGAACAAGGTTATCGGCGTACACCGCTGCACGGTGGGCGAGTACCAGAATCACAACGCGCGCAGCGTGAAATACCGGCAGGAGAGCATCGTCGAGAGGATCTCGGTGCCGGCCGTCGAGCCGCTCTACCTGGAGCTCGAGTATTTCACCCGCAGCGTCAGAAAGGGGTTGCCGGCGGAAGTGCCCGCCAGCCAGGGGACCGCCGCGCTGCGGCTGGCGCTGCAGATCCGCGAAAAGATCTGTGAGCGCCTGGCCAGGGAACCCTCGACGCCGGACCCCACGCTGTTCTCGTACCCGGCAGACGCATCAGAAGCATAAGGGGGTATCCACGTTGGACCTCTCGATCGTCATCCCCTGCTACAACGAGGCTGAGGGCCTTCCCGCTCTGCAGATGAACCTGCTGCCCGTCGTGAGCGGTCTGGCACGCATCCGGACGGTGGAGGTCGTGTTCGTCGATGACGGCAGTTCGGACGGGACGGCGCCGGCGCTGGGCAGCGTCTGCGGGCGCCTTTCCGGCGACGGCGTGCCGGCTCGCCTCGAGCGCCACGCGGCCAACCGCGGCCTGGGGGCGGCCCTGCGGACCGGTTTCGCCGCGGCCACTGGCGACGTCGTCATCACGACGGACAGCGATGGGACCTATGACTTCGCCAGCATCCCCGCACTCCTCGACTTGCTGACGGCGGGCACCGATATCGTGGTTGCCTCGCCGTACCACCCGCAGGGCGGGGTGGAGGGCGTGTCACCCCTGCGCCTGACGCTCAGCAAGACGTCGTCCAACCTCTACCGGATGCTGGTCAGCCGTGGGGTACATACCTACACCTCGCTGTTCCGTGCCTACCGGCGCGCCGTGCTGCAGGCGGTCCCGTTCGAGTCCGACGGGTTTCTCGCCGGCACCGAACTGCTCGTGAAAGCCATGCTGCAGGGGTACCGCGTGGCAGAGTATCCGGCCGTCCTGCGCGTGCGCGGATGCGGGCGTTCGAAGGCCAGGCTGGCCCGCACGACCCTGGCGCACTTACGCTTTATGGCGCGCGTGGCGCTGCACCATCTGCGTCTGCAGCGCCTCGACCTGGTCCAGCCGATCGGAGAGCAGCCATGAGCAGGCTCTTGTCGCGTAAAGGAAGGACAGAGATGACGGCGGCAATCACGTACATTCTGGCCAGCGTGGTGATCGGGGCGGTCGGCCAGATCCTGCTAAAGAAGGGCATGAGCAGCCTGGGTCCGCTGACCCTGACCTGGAAGGACCTGCTGCCGACGATCCTGCGTATCTGCACCAATCCGTTCGTGATCACCGGTCTGGTCGTCTATATGGCGGGGGTGCTGTTCTGGCTGGCGGCCCTGTCGCGGGTGGACCTGAGCTACGCATACCCGTTCGCCAGTCTGTCGTACGTGGCGATGTTGGTGGCCTCGTGGCTGCTGTTTCACGAGGGGATCTCGCTGGTCCGCCTGGTGGGGACCTTGGTGATCTGTGCCGGGGTGCTGATCGTAGCGCGCAGTTGAGCCCGTGCGGCCTGCGTTAGCGGGGGGCGACGTACTACCATGAAGATCATGTCCATCGTGGGGGCACGGCCAGAGTTCGTCCAGGCCGCCCCGGTCAGCCGGGCCTTGCGGCGGAATCACGTCGAGGTGCTGGTGCACACCGGCCAACACTACGACCACGCCATGTCGCAGGCGTTCTTTGACGATCTGGGCATCCCCGCGCCGGACTACAACCTGGGCGTAGGGTCTGGCCCACACGGGCAGCAGACCGCCGCCATGCTCGTCGGGATCGAGCAGCTGCTGACCCAGGAGGCGCCGGAGATGGTGCTCGTCCGGGGAGATACCAACTCGACGCTGGCGGGGGCCCTGGCGGCGGCCAAGCAAGGGGTGCCTCTGGCCCACATCGAGGCCGGTGAGCGCTCCCACGACCGGCGCATGCCCGAAGAGGTCAATCGCTTGGTCGCCGACGCCCTGGCCGGCCTCCACTTTTGCGCCAGCCAGACGGGCATGCGCAACCTGGCCAGGGAGGGGCTCAGCAGTGCGGCGCACTGGGTTGGCGACGTCATGCTCGACGCGCTGCTTCATTACCTGCCCCTGGCCCGCAGCAGGCCGTCCGTGTTGGGGCGGCTGGGCCTCGAACAGGGGTGCTACGCCCTGGTGACCGTGCATCGTGCCGGCAACGTGGATGACCCGGCCCGGCTGCGCGCCATCGTCGACGCCCTGAACCGCGCTCCCGAGACGGTTCTTTTCCCGGTGCACCCGCGCACGCGGGCCGCCCTAGACCGGGCGGGGCTGCGCTTCGCTGATCACGTGCGCGCCGTCGAGCCGGTAGCCTATCTGGACATGTTGATGCTCGAGGAGGGCGCCCGCCTGATCGCCACCGACTCGGGCGGCGTGCAGCGCGAGGCCTACTACCTCAACGTCCCCTGCCTGACCCTGCGGGACGAGACCGAGTGGGAAGAGACGGTGACCGCCGGCTGGAACACCCTCGTCGGGGTGGATCCGGAACGCATCCTGGAGGCCTGGGCACGCTGCAGCCCGCCGACCCACCATCCGGACATCTACGGAGACGGCACCGCCAGCGAGCGCATCGTCAGGATCCTGGAGGGTGGTGCGCAGGCGCCCGACGCCCTGGAACGGCCGACCTCCGTTGGCGAGCAGGGGGCCTGTGGCCTGGAGATCGAGGTGGCGCGGTGACGGTTGGCATTGTCGGCGCAGGGGTTCTGGGCATCACCCTCGGCTACGCCTTGGCCAAGGCGGGCGTCCGCGTCGAGGTGTTTGAGGCGGACCCGACCATCGGCGGCCTGGCGGCCACCCAGGTGCTCGCCGACGGCACCGTCGTCGACCGCTTCTACCACACCGTGCTGCGCAGTGACCGGCGCGTCCGCGCGCTGTGCGCCGAACTCGGGCTGGACGGCCGGCTGGCCTTCTGCGAGACGGGCACCGGCCTGTACCACGAGGGGCACACCTACGCCCTGAACACCGTGGCGGAGCTGCTGCGCTTACCGCCGCTCGGCTGGTTGGACCGCGTCCGCCTGGGGCTGACGGTTGTGGTTGCCCAGCTCCTGAGGGACTGGCAGCGCCTGGAGAGCATCCCGGTGGAGGACTGGCTGGCGCGCCTCAGCGGCAGGCGTACCGTCGACGTCATCTGGCGGGCCATGCTGCGGGCCAAGTTCGACGGCGCGTTTGACGACGTCCCGGCGACGTACATCTGGGCGCGCCTGGTGCGCACCAGTTCGGCGCGGGGCGGGGCGGCGCAGAAGGAGGGGGCCGGCTATTTGCCGGGCGGTTACCTGGCCCTGCTCGAGGCGATGGCGCGCCGCATCGAGGAGGCCGGAGGGCGCGTCCATGTGGGGAGCCCGGTCGACAAGATCGTCATAGACGGCCACAAGGTGCGGGGGCTGGGCGTCGCTGGGGAGGTGCACCCGTTCGACGCCGTGGTGACGGCAGTGGCGCTCCCGCTGGTGCGGCGGCTCCTGCCGGATGCGTCCCCCGAGTATGCGGACTTGCTCGCGGAGACCGATTACCTGGACATCATCTGCCCTCTCCTGGTGCTGGATCGCCCGCTGACGGAGTTCTGGACGCTGAACATCTCGGACGAGGGGGTGCCCTTTACCGGCATCATCGAGACGACCTCCTACATCGACCCCACCTGGGTGGGCGGCCACCACCTCGTGTACCTGCCCAAGTACGTGGTTCCCGGCGGGCGCTGGCAGGCGCTGAGCGATGCCGAGATCGTCGCCGAGTGGCTCCGGCATCTGGAGGTGATGTTCCCCGCATTCCGCCGCGAGTGGATCCGTGAGGTGCGCGTACAGCGCGCGGCACACGTCGAGCCGCTGCATCGCCTCAATGGCCTGTCGGCGATCCCCCCGGTGCGCACACCGTACGAGGGGCTGTACCTGGCTACGACGGCCCAGATCTACCCGCAGCTGACCAACGTCGAATCGGTGACGCGCCACGCCGGCCAGGTGGCCCAGACCGTCCTGGCGGACCTGGGCACCACGACGGTCCATGCCGCCCTGCGCGATGCGCTGCCAGCCGGCAGGGGAGCGAGCCCGGGATGAGCCCGCACGGACTGACCCGCAGGCAGTTCCTGGCGCTCCTCGCTGCCGGCGGGGCCGTGGCCGTGCCAGGCCTGCTGGGGTACGACCTGCTCGGCCAAGCCGCGGGAGAGGCTCCCCCGCACCTGTCGCCCTATGCGCCGACGGAGATCTTGGAGGCCTGGCCGGCGGCGGCGGCCGAGGCTGCGCCGTTGTTGGTGCTCGTCTCGGAGGGGGCCGCGAACCCCTTCGGCGCCTACCTGGCCGAGATCCTGCGGGCCGAGGGCCTGAGCTGTTTCCAGGTGGGGCGCCTCGCTGACCTGGCCGCCGCGCCCCTCCCCTGGTACGACACGGTCCTCCTGGCCGAGGCGCCGCTCAACGAAGGCCAGGCTGGGCAGCTGAGCGACTATGTCGCGCAGGGGGGCAACCTGGTGGCGATGCGCCCCGCTGCGCGCCTGGCCCCGCTGGTGGGCCTGAGGCCGAGCGGCGCCGAGCTGGCCGACGCCTACCTGCAGGTGGAGCCGACACATCCCGTGGCCCAGGGGATCGCGACGCGCCCGCTCCAGTATCACGGCGCGGCCGGGTTGTATCCGCTGGACGGCGCCGAGCCGATCGCCTGGCTGCGCGGCGGCGCGGAGGGCGCCGAGCCCTTCCCTGCCGTGGCGGTGCAGCGCGCCGGGAAGGGCTGCGCGGCCATGTGGGCCTTTGACCTGGCCCGTTCGGTGGCCCACACGCGCCAGGGCAACTCGGCCTGGGCCAACCAGGAGCGGGACGGGGGCTTGGGCATCCGTGCCGCCGACATGTTCCAGGGCTGGCTGGACCTGGAGGCGTTCGCCGTCCCCCAGGCCGACGAACAGCAGCGCCTTCTGGCCAACCTGCTCGGGGCGCTGAGCCAACGGCGCCGCCCCCTCCCGCGGCTGTGGTACTTTCCCGGGCAGGCCCAGAGCCTGCTGGTGGCCACTGGGGATGCGCACATGGCCCCGACGGCTGCCATCGCCAACGTCGTGGAGCGGGTCGAGCGGCACGGCGGGCGGATGACAGTGTACTATACGCCGCCGCTGGAGGCGCGCGCCCGCCGCGCGGCCAGCCGGGCGCGCTTCCTGGTCAGTGGACTGCCCCTCATCGGGGCAGGCCTTGGCCGGCGCTTTACATCGGTAGATCCGGGCACCATTCGGTCCTGGCGGGCCAGGGGGCACGAGTTCACGCTACACCCTTACGTCGGCCAGAGCGGCTCCTGCGCGCGCTACCTGGACGGCGTGCTGGCCACGCCCTCGCTGGAGGAGGCCTGGCGCCGCTACTGGGAAGAGTTCACCGGCCTCGGCTATGGGCCGCTCTCCCCAACGACGCGCACCCACTGCGTGCTATGGACGGGCTGGGTCGAGTCGGCGCGGCTGCAGGCGAGTTTCGGCCTGCGCATGAACCTGGACTACTACCACTGGGGACCGGCCTTCCGCAAGGCCAGTGGCGAGTGGGCCCACGGCCACCTCATCGGCAGCGGGAGGCCGATGCGCTTTGTCGACGAGGCGGGCCGCCTCCTGGCCATCTATCAGCAGCCCACGCAACTCGCCGACGATCATCTCTTCCAGGTGCGCTTTGCCGGCCAGCCCTGGGGGTTCGCCGGGCTGAGTGCTGAGGAGGCGCTGGCCGCCTCACGCCTGCTCTTGCAGAGAGGCGTTCGGGATCACTGCGCCATCGGGGCCAACTTTCACCCCGATCTTTTCGCCGTGGGGCCGGCGGCCGCCGATGAGGAGACCTACGCGACCGCGGTGCGCTACCTGGAGGGCACGCTGGACTATGCCGCCGAGCTGGGCACGCCGATCTGGGCTGCCCAGGACTGGCTCGCCTTCAGCGAGGAGCGCGCCGGGACCGACGTGTCGGCGGTGCAGTGGGATGCGGCGGCGAAACGCCTGACCTTCACGCTGCGCGCCTCGCCCGGGGCGGCCGAAAGCCTGACGCTCCTGATCCCCTGGGTGCATCAGGATGGCGATCTGGTCGCCGTGACAATCGGCGGGGACGTGGCGGTGCAGCAGTCAATCGTGATCGGGGCCGTGCGTTATGCCGCCGTGGCAGTGCGCGGCCAAGCCCAGGAAGTTGTGGCCAGCTATGTCTGAGAGGGTGACGGTGGACGTGCCGCGTTCCGAGTCTCCGAGTGTCACCGGGGATGTGCTGCCCTTGCGGCGCGCCCGGCTGGGGGCGCTGCGGCGCCTGGCGGGGACGCTGGTGTTGCCGGCCGTCATGGTGGCGGCGGGCGCGTTCCTGCTCTTCTACAACCTGCCGGTGAATCCCCGCCCCTGGCACGACGAGGGGGCGGCCCTTACCGTGGCCAAGACCCTGGTCGAGGACGGGTACTATGGGGTCAGGACTTCGGAGGGGTACCAGACGTTTGGCCCGGTGCAGAGCGTGGGGCCCACGGTGCTGCTGCCGATTGCGCTCACCTTCCGGCTGTTTGGCGTGGGGTTGCTAGAAGGGCGAGCGGTGGCGGCGGCCTTTACGCTGGGCACGCTGGCCCTGTTCTACCTGGTGGCCAGACGGTTGTTCGGCAGGCGGGTGGCCTGGCTGGCGACGGCGCTGATGGTCTCCTCCCCCACCGTGAATTTCATCCACTGGGGGCGGCAGGCCCTGGGGGAGATCCCGGCGTTCGGATTCCTGCTGGCCGGCTGGCTGG
>JAAZBY010000151.1 GCA_012513595.1 Chloroflexota bacterium | reverse complement strand
GGGCCCACTCGGCCGGGGTGCGCTGCACCGGGCCGGCCTCCCAGGCCTCGCGCACCGCCTGAGGAGGGTTCACCAGGCGCCCGCCCAAGAGCGGCTCCATGATCACCACGGCCAGCCCCTTCGACGCCGCGTAGCGCAGCCCCTCGGTGCCGGCCTGAACCTCCTCGTTCATATAGTTGTATTGGATCTGGCACATGGCCCAGCGGTCGTAGCCGTCCACAGCGGTGCGGAAGGCCTCCAGCGAATCGTGGAAGGAAAAGGCCAGCTGCCCGATGCGCCCATCAGCCTGGGCCTTGGCCGCCGATTCCAGTACGTCGTTCTCCAGGAGCGTCTTCCAGAGGTTGGCGTTGAGCGAGTGCAGGAGGTACACGTCGATGTGCTCGTCCTGGAGCTTGCCCAGCTGCTCGTTCAGCAGCCGGTCAAAGTCGGACGGTTCTTTCACCAACCAAGAGGGCAGCTTGGTGGCCAGGTGCACCTTGGCGCGGTAGCCATCCTGGAGGGCCTTGCCCACCAGGCGTTCGCTGTTCCCGCCGTGGTAGCCGTAGGCCGTGTCCACATAGTTCACGCCCTGGTCGATGGCATGGCGCACCATGCGGATCGCCTCCGGCTCGTCGATGCGCGCCGATTCACCCCCGATGGTCGGCAGGCGCATGCAGCCGAACCCCAGAGCAGATACGTTCCAGCCGAGTTTGCCAAACTTGCGGTACTGCACTTCTCTTCAGTCCTTTCCGATAGCGACGCTAATACGCCAAATGGTCCGTGCGCGGCCTAGTAGCCGGCTTGCTTGTCCACCACCTTGCGAAGTAGTTGCCCGGCGAGGTACCGCGCCAGGTTGTCCAGCAAGATCGCCGAGGCGCGCTCATCGTAGCGCGGAGTGCGCCCGGAGTAGTGGGCCGTGATGATGACATTGTCCATCTGCCAGAGGGGCGAGCCCGCCGGCAGAGGCTCTTCCTCGAAGACGTCCAGGCCGGCGCCGGCGATCCAGCCCTCGCGGAGGGCGCGGATGAGGGCAGGCTCGTCGACCGTGCCGCCGCGCCCAATGTTGATCAGGTAGGCGTTCGGCTTCATGGCCCGCAGCTGCGCCTCACCAATCAGGTAGTGGGTTTCGCGGGTCAGCGGCACGGTGAGGACCACCAGGTCCGCCTGAGGCAGGAGCGCGCCAAGCTCGGCCGGGCCGTGCATCGCGTCGACGCCGTCAGCGGGCCGGGTGGGGTCGCGGCGCACGCCCAGCACACGCATGCCGAACGCCGAGGCCAGTTGCGCGGTGCGCTCGCCGATGGCCCCCACCCCTATGAGGAGCATCGTGCGGTCGGCCAGCTCTATGAGCCCCTGGGCCTCTTCGGGGCGCTCCCAGCGCCCGGCGGACTGGGCCCGGATGGCCCGCTGCAGCCCCCTGCCGAGGGCCAGCACCAGGGCCATGATGTGCTCGCTGATCGGCTGGGCATGCACGCCCGAGGCGTTGGTCAGCACAAAGGGTGCTGCAACGGCCTCGGGGTGGCGGAGCAGCCAGTCACTGCCGGCGCTCCACTGCTGCATCCAGCGCAGCCGCGGCGCGGCCAGCAGGAGTTCGCGCGGCAGCCAGCCGGCGGCCACCTCGATATCCTCCAGGTGGGCACGCACCTCGTCGACGTCATGGGTGAGCAGGACAGAGTACGTGGGGGCCAGCGCCGCGACGCGGTCGCGCAGCGACTCTGTTTCTGGGGCGGAGCGAAAGCCCAGCAGGATGAGCGGTCGGGCCATGGGTCTCCCTCACTATCGGCCGCCGGGCCGTGTCCCGGGCGGCGCACAGGCGCGAATCGGCCAGGCGCCGGGGCCTGGCCGGTCTGTCGATATGTGCCTATCTGCTGAACACTGGGCGGAGGCTGCCCGAGCGGGCCGCGATCTCGGCCTCGTCTGCGGCAGACAGAGGCGCCAGGTCCTCAGCCGCGTCGCAGGCCCAGCGGAACAGCTGCTCGTGCCCGGGCGTCAGCG
>JAAZBY010000150.1 GCA_012513595.1 Chloroflexota bacterium | reverse complement strand
TGGCCCACTGGGCCACCATCCTGGCCTGCGGCATCACCGATGGCGGCGTCACCTCGATGCACCTGGAGCTGGCCGCCCCGCCGCCGCCTGAGGAGGTCCGCGCGCGGCTGGCCCATCACTTTGCGGCGCACTTTTGCTATCGCCTGGCCCCGGTCGACCTCGCCGCGCTCGAGGCGGCGGCCGCGGCGCCCTAACCCGTGACCCGCCCGGGCGCCGCGCGCCCGGCTGGCCCATAAACCACAGGAGAATACCGATGAACCACCGCCTGCGTTTGCTGCGCGCCGCCCTGGCCGACCACGGCGTCGACGCCTTCCTCGTCTCTCAGCCGGAGAACCGCCGCTGGCTGAGCGGTTTTACCGGCTCGGCCGGGGTGCTCATCGTCACCCAGGGGGAGGCGCTCCTGGCCACCGATTTCCGCTATTACGAGCAGGTGCGGCAGCAGGCGCCCGACTTTGCCCTGGTCGAGGTGACGGAAAAGATGCCCCCCGTCCTCGCCGAGCGGCTGGCCGCCCTGGGCGCCAAGAAGGTGGCCTTTGAGGCCCAAGACCTCACCGTGGAGACCTACTCCTCCTGGCAAGACGCCATCGCCTCCGTCGAGTGGGTGCCCACCGCGGGCATCATCGAGGGGCTGCGCGAGGTCAAGGACGCCGGCGAGGTCGCCGCGATCGAGCGGGCCGTGGCCATTGCCGACCGGGCCATGGAGCACATCTATGATTGGATCCGCCCGGGCGTGACCGAGCTTGCCGTGGCCTGGGAGCTGGAGGTGCACATGCGCACCCACGGCGCCGAGCGCCTCTCCTTCAACTCCATCGTGGCCGCCGGGCCGCGGGGGGCCATGTCGCACGCGGTGCCCACTGAGCGGCCCATCGGCCGCGGGGAGCCGATCGTCATCGACATGGGCGCCATGGTGGACGGTTACTGCTCGGACCTGACCCGCTCGTTCTGCATCGGCGAGGCTACCGACGAGTACCTGCGCATCTGGAGCGTGGTCCAGCGCGCCCAGGAGGCCGCCGAGGCGGGCATCCGCGCCGGCCTGCCCGGCGCCGCGGCCGACGCGCTGGCCCGCGACGTCATCTATGGCGAGGGGTTCGAGGGGCAGTTCGGCCACGGGCTGGGGCACGGCGTGGGGCTGGCCATCCACGAGGGGCCGCGCGCCTCTCGCCTGGCCACGACGGACCTGCCGGAGGGGTCCATCGTCACCGTCGAGCCGGGCATCTACGACCCGGCCTGGGGCGGCATTCGCATCGAGGACATGGTGTTGGTGACGGCGGAGGGGTGTCGCGTTCTCACCGGGGTGGCCAAGGTGCCCGTGGTGGGCAAGTGAGGGAGGAGCGCCGTGGCAGTCAAGCAGTGCCTGGTTCTGCCCATCTTTTATCAGCCCCAGCGGCAGACGCTGGACGCCTTTTGCGCCGCCATCGCCGAGATCGGCTATGCGGCCATCGAGATCATGCAGCCGGGGGGTGACCTGGCCGAGATCGTGGCCACCGCGCGGCGGCACGGCCTGGCCGTGGCCAGCATGGTGGGGCACGCCTCCCTCCCCGACGGGCTCAACAAGGTCGCCAACCACGACCGCATCGAGGCCGAGCTGCGCCGCGCCATCGAGACGGCCGCGGAGCACGGCATCGGCGGGCTGATCTGCTTCTCCGGCAACCGCAACCCGGGCCAGTCCGACTATGAGGGGCTGGTGGCCAGCGCCCAGGGGCTGCGCCGCGTGGCGCCGTACGCGGAAAAGCACGGCGTCAACCTGAACGTCGAGCTGTTGAACTCCCGGGTGGACCATCCCCTTTACCAGGCGGACCATACCGACTGGGGCGTGGCCCTGTGTGAGATGGTCGGCAGCGCGCGGGTGCGCCTCCTGTACGACATCTACCACATGCAGATCATGGAGGGGGACCTGATCCGCTCCATCCGCAAGAACATCGCCCACATCGGGCACTTTCACACCGCCGGCAACCCGCGGCGCCAGGACCTGGACGACACCCAGGAGCTGAACTACACCGGCATCTGCCGGGCCATCGACGAGGCCGGCTATGACCTCTACGTCGGGCACGAGTTCACCCCCGTAGGAGACCGGCTGGAGGCCGCCCGGCACGCCTTCCGCGTCTGCGCCGGAGGCTGAGCCCGGCGGGCCACCTGGGAACACCACACGAGAGGCGAGGTGCAACATGGAGGCAGGCGCGAGCAACTTACCGCGGGGCGGGGCCGCCCGGGCCACGGGGCTGGCCCTGGGGGCGGGGCTTTTCCTGGGCCTTTTGGCCGGGCTGTTGGCCGGCTGGCTGGTGTGGCCCGTTCGCTGGCACGATACCGACCCCGCGGATCTCCGCTTGGAGCATCAGATTGACTATGTCCTGGCTACGGCCGACGCGCTGACCATCTCGGGCGACGTGAACGCCGCCGAGCGCCGGCTGCGCGCCCTGACCGACGATGACACCACCTGGCCCCAGGTGGCCAACCTGGTCATGCGGGTGGCCGTGGCCGAGGACGAGGCCGGCCGCAGGGCGGCGGGGGACCGCGTGCGCCTCCTGTTTGACACGTTGGCCATGCCCTCCCCGCTGGAGGAAGAGTTTGCCACCGCCCAGGCGGGCGCGACGCGGGGGATGTGGATCGCCGCGGGGGCGCTGGCCCTCGGCGGGCTGACCTGCCTGGCCCTCTTGGCCACCGGCACGGGGCGCAAGGCCCCCACGGCGGAGCCGCTCCGGGCGCTGTTGGGCCTGATCGGCGCGGCGCTGGTGGCCCTCCTGAAGAGGCTGCTCGCCCGGCGGCCCGCCCCGCGGACGCCGGCCGAGATCCTGCACGGCGGCGCCCGCCCATCGGCCGCGCCGGCCGTCGCGTATGAGGACGCAGAGGGCGGCGGGTACGCCGAAGATGCCGGCGAGTACGCCGAAGATGCCGGCGGGTACGCCGAAGAGGCCGGCGAGTACGCCGAAGATGCCGGCGGGTACGCCGAAGATGCCGGCGGGTACGCCGAAGATGCCGGCGCCTACGCCGAAGATGCCGGCGGGTACGCCGAAGATGCCGGCGAGTACGCCGAGGACGAGGATCAGTACGCCGAGATCCAGGCGTTGCCCCTGGCCGGGGCCTCGGGGGCGGCGGGCCCTGCGGACCGCTCCGACGAGTACCCCCTGGCGTTGGGCGTCTTTGAGGCCGAGTACCACCATGGCGACCGCGACTTTGACTGCTCGTTCTCCATCGAGGACGACGAGGCCGTCTTCCTCGGCGAGTGCGGCGTGGGCGTGGCCGACGTGCTCGACGCGGCCGGCGCCTCGGCCGTGCAGGCCTTTGAGGTCTGGCTGTTCGACAAGAACGACATCCGCACCGTGTCAACCATCCTGGTGAGCGAGTACGCCTACCAGCACGACGACGTCTCTGCCGAGCTGGGCGCCAAGGGCGAGCTGGAGCAGGCCCAGCCGGGCCTGGTGCTGACGCTGGAGACGATGAACCTGGTGATGACCGCCACGGTCACGGCTATGAGCTACGTGCGGGGCGGCCCCGGCCCCAACAGCGCCTTCGCCTCGCTGAACGTGGAGCTAGTGGTCGAGCCGGCCGAGGCGGGGTAGAGGGCGGGCGAGGCAGAGGGGCTGGCCAGGAGAGGGGCTGGCCCGGAGTCGTCACGTGCGCCGGGCCGCA
>JAAZBY010000149.1 GCA_012513595.1 Chloroflexota bacterium | reverse complement strand
TGTACCTGCCCTCCGGAGGGGATGGCCTGGTCGGGGCCAGGCTGAACGCAGTGTATGTGCCTGGCGGGGGGGCGTCAAATGCCCTGGCCCCCGAGGGCGGCGGAGGCGGTGCCGCGGGCATTCGTCCCCCAGGGGTTGCAGGTGTACAATGGCCGGCGTTTCCAGTGTCCGCCGAGCCGTCAGGAGCAGGTGCATGCTGTCGTACGCCGACGCCTTGAGAGCCATTTTCCGCCGCACCGACTATGAGCGGGACGAGCGGCCCGAAAAGCCCGCCTATGCCGAGCGCGTCTGGCGGCTGGACCGCGTGCGCGAGCTGCTGGCGGCCCTCGGCAACCCGCAGGAGGCCTACCCGGCGGTGCACATCGCCGGCACCAAGGGCAAGGGCTCTACGACGGCCATGATCGAGGCGGCCCTGCGCGCGGGTGGCTTTCGCACCGGCATGTTCACCTCGCCGCACCTGCACACCTTCCGCGAGCGGATCCGCCGCGGGGGCGCGCTGATCTCTGAGGAGGATGTGGCCCGCCTCGTCGAGCGCATAGCGCCCGTCCTTGCCGAGCGCCCCGAGGTGACCGTGTTCGAGATCATCACCGCCCTGGCCATGCTCTACTTTGCCGAGGAGCCGGTCGACGTCGGCGTCTTTGAGGTGGGCCTGGGCGGCCGGCTGGACGCCACCAACGTGCTCCTCCCCGAGGTCTCGGTGATCACCTCGATCAGCCTGGACCACACCAAGGTCCTGGGAGACACCCTCGAGGCGATCGCCGGCGAAAAGGCCGGCATCATCAAGCCGGGGGTGCCGGTGGTCAGCGCACCGCAGAGGCCGGCGGCGCTCGGCGTGATCCGGGCCAAGGCCGAGGCGGCCGGCGCCCCCCTGACGGTGGCCGGCAGCGACTGGCAGTGGGCGCCGCTGGGGGCGGACCTGGCCGGGCAGAGCCTGAGCGTGTTCCGCGCCGGCCACGCGGACGAGCCGGAATACCCGGCCCTGTCGATCCCGCTCTTGGGCGCCCACCAGCAGGAGAACGCCACCACCGCCGTGGCCGCGCTGGAGGCGCTGCGCGACCGGGGCGTGCCCCTGGGGCGCGCCGCCATCCGCCAGGGGCTGCACGACGTGTCGTGGCCCGGCCGGCTGGAGATCCTCTCGCGGCGGCCGTTCGTGGTGGTGGACGGGGCGCACAACCCCTACTCGATGGAGAGGTTGGTCGAGGCGCTGCGCGCGCACCTCCACTACCAGCGGCTGTTCCTGGTCTTTGGCTCGGGCGTCACCCACGTGCCGGCGGACCTGTTGCGCGTGCTGCTGCCGCACGCCTCCGAGGCGTTCCTGGTGCACTCGCAGCACGCCAAGGCCACGCCCGTCGAGGACCTGGGCGCCTATGTGGCCGCGGAGGGTTACCGCGGCCGGCAATCGGGCACGGTGGCGGAGGGCCTGCGCGACGCCTTGGCCGAGGCAACCCCCGACGACCTCGTCGTGGTCACGGGGTCTCTCTTTGTGGTGGCCGAGGCCCGTTACGCCTGGGCCGAGCGGAGCGGCCTGCCGCTGCCGCCGACCGACCCGCCCGACGTGTACTGACGCGCTACAGGCGCACCATGTGCGCCGAGCGGATGGTCGGCAGGGCCATCACCCGGGCCAGGCCGGCGGCGTCGAGCGGATCGTCCAGGCCGAGGATCATCAGCCCCAGCCCGCCGCGCTCCTGCCTCCCGACCTGGACGAAGGCGATGCTCACCCCCAGCTCGCCGAGCAGGCCCCCCATCTGGCCGATGATGCCCGGCTGCTCGACGTGCTCCGAAAGCAAGAGGTCCCCCGCGGCGCGAAAGTCGAACCAGTAGTCCCCCACGCGCACGATGTGCGGCTGGCCGCGCATGACGGCGCCGCTCACCAGGAACGGCCCCGCCGAAGTGGCGGCGCGCAGGGTGATCAGATGCCCGAAGCCCTCGGCCTCCTCACCCCGCACCTCGGTGACCTCCAGGCCCCGCTCACGGGCCAGCAGCCGGGCGTTGACGAGGTTGACG
>JAAZBY010000013.1 GCA_012513595.1 Chloroflexota bacterium | reverse complement strand
GCATGGGCCAGAACATCTACGCGAACATCGCTTCGTTTGCGCAGGTGATCCCGCTGCAGAGCCGTTTCCTGTGGCTCAACCTGGCCCTGCCCGATCCGTCGCCCGTGGTGCTGCCGATCCTGGTGGGCGGGACGATGTACCTGCAGCAGAAGCTGGCGACCAAGTCCTCCGCGGCGGCCGATCCGCAGCAGGCGTCGATGAACAACACGATGCAGCTGATGATGCCGCTGATGTTTGCCTACTTTACCACCCAGTTCGCGTCGGGTCTGGCGCTCTACTTTATCATCTCGAACGTCGTGGGTATCGCCTTGCAGTGGGGCATCGAGCGCTATGAGGACAGGCGGGGCGATGCCGGCCTGGCCCTGGCGGCGCTGCAGACTGCCCCCGCTACCAGTAAGGACAAGGTTTCGCATGGTACAAAACGCCAACGCCGCAAGAAGAAGCGCTGATTACACGGCACGTTCCGTCCAGGAGGCCGTGGAGCGGGCTGCTGCGGACCTGCGGGTGCCGGCTGAGCAGCTCGACTATACTGTCCTCCGGGACAATACACACACCATCCTGGGCCTGGTGCGCACCGGGGAGGCCACCATCCGAGTGTGGTGGAAGGAGCCCGAGCCGGCAGAGCCGGCCATGCTCCCGTCTCTGCCCGCCGAGGAAGAGGCCGCCGGCACGGAGGAAGTGGCGGACCGCGAGGATTGGGCCGAGTACGCGGACGCCGAGGACGTGGACGCCGAGGACGTGGACGTCGAGGACCTGGAGGAGGCCGACGACGACCTGGCCGAGGAGGGCGAGGGCACCTTGGCAGGCGACGTCGACGAAGAGGATGAGGACGTCTACGAGGAAGACGAACGTCCCGCGTCCACTGCGGCGCGAGCGGCCACGCCGCAGGACCTGGCGCGCGTCACGAGCGACGTAGTGTCGCGCCTGCTCGACGGCATGGGCCTCTATGCGGCTGTCGAGGTGGTCGAGCGCGGAGGCCAGGTGGACCCGGAGACCCAGGAAGTGGCTCCCCTGCAGGTGAACATCATTGGGGACGGCCTGGGCGTGCTCATCGGCCGCCGTGGAGAGACCCTGCGCGATCTGCAGTTCCTCACTCGGCTGATCGTCAGCCGGCAGATCGGCAAGTGGCCGAACCTGGTGGTGGACGTCGAGGGCTACAAGGCCCGGCGGGCCGACGCACTGGAAGGCCTGGCCAGGCGCATGGCCGACCGGGTGCGCACGACGCGCCAGCCGGTGGTCCTTGAGCCGATGCCCGCCTACGAGCGGCGCATCGTGCACATGACCCTGCGGGGCGACAAGGACGTGTACACCGAGAGCATCGGTGAGGGTGAGTCGCGCAAGGTACAGATTCTGCTCAAAGGGTAGTGATAGTTCCCGTCTGCCAGGAGGTATCCTGAACAGTACCCCGAGCTACTTGGTCATCGGGCATGTCACCCGGGATGTGCTGCCCGATGGCCGTTACAGCCCTGGCGGAACCGCATGGTATTCGGCCCGCTACGCCCACAACCTGGGCTCCAGGGTTGCCGTTTTGACCAGTGCCGCCGAGTTTCCTGAGGCGTTCGAGGAGTACCCCGATATCCAGGTGTGCTGCCATCTGGCCGAGCGCAGCACCACGTTTGAGAACATCTATGGCCCGGCAGGCCGCCGGCAGTTCGTGCGGGGCGTAGCGGGACCGCTGGGCAGCGCCCAGGTGCCCGCCGACTGGCGACAGAGCGATATCGTCCACCTGGGGCCGCTCGTGCAAGAGGTGGACCCGGCCCTGGTGGATGCCTTCCCCGGAGCGCTTGTGGGCGTTACGCCGCAGGGCTGGCTGCGCACCTGGGGCGCCGATGGGTTCGTGTCCGTCACCCCCTGGAAAGGCGCCGAGCACGTCCTGGCCAGGGCCGATGTGGTCGTTCTCAGCATGGAAGACCTGGGTGGTGACGTCGACCAGTTTGAGAGGCTACGCCGGCTGGCCAGGCTGCTGGTGCTCACCGATGGCCGGCACGGCGCGTTGGTGTATCAGGGCGAGCGCGTGGCGCGGGTGCCCGCCTATGACGTCGAGGAGAAAGATCCCACCGGCGCCGGAGACGTATTTGCGGCGGCCTATCTGCTGCGATTGTACGAGACCCGGGATCCCATCGAGGCGGCGCGCTATGGGAACTGTGTGGCCTCGTTCCTGGTAGAAGCACACGGCGCCACGCAGGTCCCCAACAGAGAACAGGTCGAACAGCGGCTACGAACCGGGCGATTGCGCGGCTAGCAGCACGGCAATCCCTGGCGAACCGCCAGCGACCGCGGAGGACAGCATGGGCCGAGTGTATACGCTGGCCAACCAAAAGGGGGGCGTGGGCAAGACGACCACGGCCGTCAACCTGGCAGCCTACCTGGCCCAGGCTGGCAAACGGGTGCTGCTGGTAGACGTCGACCCGCAGGCCAATGCGACCAGCAGCCTCGGGGTAGACAAGGCGGCGATCGGTCGCTCGATGTACGACGTGCTGATCGGCGCCGAGCCGCTTACCTCTCTGATCATGCTCACGGGCGTCCCCGGGCTGGATCTGGCCCCCTCCTCGCCCATCTTGGCGGGGGCTGAGGTTGAGCTGGTCAACCTCAGCGGGCGTGAGCTGCGCCTGCGGCACGCT
>JAAZBY010000148.1 GCA_012513595.1 Chloroflexota bacterium | reverse complement strand
TAGCCGGACCAATCCAGCACGACCAGGGGCCCCTGCTTGGCGGTGTTGCTGGTGGCGCAGGCCGTCGCCACGAACAGCATCACCATCGGCAACACGATATGTAGCAGCGCTCTCTTCATGATGTGTCCTCTCCCTCTGGGACGGACCAAACCAGGCCGCAGCGAGCCCGTGCGCGGGGCATGTGCCGGGGGCGCCCCGCCACGCGCTCAGACAGACAAAAGCGAGGTGCCGAAGACCCTTCACCCATCCAGGCGCCACGGGGCGGTGCGTCAGCGGCGCACGCGCACCGTGGATAGCCCGCTCAGGTGCGCGCTCGAACCAAGGGCGCGCGCGGACGATCCGTGATGTAGGGTAGGGCCTTCGTGGAAGGAAAGCGTGTGCCCGCGAGCAGAGCGCCTAGGCGCCACGCCACGCTGGCCGGGGAAAGGGTACCTCTGCGCCCGGGCAGGGCGCTGGCGCACCGTCACCGGTGCCATGGAGGAGGCAGACACGCGCAGCAGAGTTGCACTCTTTGCGTGTCGGTGTGGGAAGAGTGGCCCGCGGCAGCGGGAGGGCGGCGCACAGGCTCAGCCGTCTGCCGCTCAGTTCCAGACAGGCGTCCCCCGGTAGGTCGGATCGCGCGCCAACGACTGCCCTGGAGCCTTGCCACGCCGTTGTGCCAAGGACACGTTGCCACAGGTTCCGCGAGTGCAGCGGCGCCGAATGCTTCGTATCATCTCAGACGGCGCCCGGAGACCACGGCCCGCTCCGGCAGTCGTTGGCCCGTCTGGGGTTGCCCAGGCCAACTCTTATGCCCTACTTATAGCACAAATCGCGCCGCATTGCGAGTATTGGCAGGGGAATCCCGCCGATTCGTGGCCCGGCGGGGCGCCCGCGCCGCCCCGTAACGCCAAGGGCCCCCGCGGCGGGCTGCCGTAGGGGCCCTCTATCAGCGTTCAGAGACCTGCCGCGCTAGACCGCAGGCGTCACCTCACGGCCATCCACCACCAGGCGGAGCGGGTCCACGGCGTAGGCGCAGATTTCCGCCCCGCCCCGGCGGACCAGCGCAGCGCGCCCCTCAAAGGCCACGCCGGCGGCCTCCGTCGGCCCGCTGGCCTCCTCGCAGAGGATAAAGGTATCGTCGAGCCCGCGCCCCGTGACGCGCAGCGCCGTGACCCCCCCGTCCGCGCGGAGGCGCGTCACCTTGGGGCGATCGCCCAGGCCCTCGCCGGGGGCCAGCGGGAAGAGCACTGCGTCCATCCTGGCGGGCAGGGTGGCCCGCATCTCGGCGGTCACGTCCCAGGCGGGGAACTCGCCCAGCACCCCGTACCGGCCCACCGCCGGCGAGGTCTGCCCCTTTTCAGCGCGCACGGTGAGGCGGCCCGGGTCGGCCGGCAGGATGGCCAGGTTGGAGAGGCCCTCGTCACGGGTGACGATCTCCTGCGGCTGGGCCCACAGGGCGCCGGCGCGGTAGGGCTCCTCCGCGCCCGGCTCGTAGAGCGGGGCGATGTGAAAGAGCTGCTCCAGCGTGTGCGCCTGGCCGTCCGCGGGGCCGCGGATCAGGTCGCACAGGATCCAGTACTCCCCCTTGACGTACCAGATGGCCCGGCGGTGGGTAAAGCGCGTGTCGGCGGCAACGGGCCCCGCGGCCGGCTCGTACGGGTCGGGCGCATACCCCTCCAGGTACTCGCTGGAGGCGAAATCGAACCCCTCGCGGCTGACCCACTCGTTGGCGCCCAGCGTGGTCAGGCGGGCCTCCGGCCGCAGGCGCCGCGCCTGGCCCATCCCGTCGATGAGGACGACGTTGTGCGCCCGCGAGGAGCGGAAATAGTGCGTCAGCTCGGTGCGCGAGTAAGAGTAGATGTTCGGGTCGCCCACCAGCAGCCTCCCGCCGGCGTGCAGGATAAAGTTCAGCTTGTCCTCATGCTGGTGCGAGGCGCCCCAGGCGGCCCCGTCGAACAGGAGGTATTGGGCCGCCTCCGCCCAAGAGTCGCGCATGGCGTACAGCCCGGCCGAGCCCCAGGCGTGCGAGGCGTGGTCGGGGGCCTGGCCGCGCTGGCCATGGGTGGCGCCCCAGACGAAATCGTCCCGCCCGTAGACCTCGGCCGCCGCGGCCAGGAGCGGCGCCGGGTCGGTCGGGTGGGGGTTGCAGTCGTTGAACATCGGCAGGAAGCGATCCGGCTGCTGGGCGTACAGGTACATCTCGTGGGCCTTGGCCAGCAGGTCGACGAAATCCTGCGGCAGCGCCACCCCGCGCGCCTGGGCCACCCGCACGACGGCGAACATGGACGAGGTGGGGAAGACGTGGTAGCCGTGGGTCAGCTCGAACTGGAAGCCGTCGTCATAGTAGGCGAAAGAGTTCAGCCAGCGCAGCCGGCGCATGGCCACCCGCAGGATGGTGTCGGCGTGGCGCAGTTCGGGCGAGTAGAGCGCCGCCACGGCCAGCCCGGCCGCCTCGACCTGGTACCAGTTGTTCGCCCCGCCGGAGTGGGCCAGGAGGTAGCGGATGTGCTCCAGCCGGGAGCGGGCCAGCATGGCGTGGAGGGCCTCGTCAAAGGGTTCCGTCTGCCCGAGGGCACCGATCACCTCCGGCCAGGTGTTGGCCTGGCGATTGCCGACCTCGAGGGTGCGCCAGGGGCCCTGCGGCTGGCGGTGGTTGGGCAGCGGCGCGCCGCGGTAGAAGGACCAGAGCAGCCGCGCGGCGGCCTCGGCGTACTTGGCCTGGCCCGTCTGGTTGTAGGCGCCGGCCAGGTTGCGGACGAAGGGCATGGCCCCCAGGCTCACGGTGGATTCGACGTCGTCAAACAGGCGCAGGTGCCAGTCCACATCGCTACCGAACTGGTGGCGCAGCAGCATGTGCGCCCGGAAGGTAATCAGGTTGCGGCAGGCGTTGTCGGCATCGGCCAGGTCCAGGTCGGGGTTCGCCCCCTGGAGGGCGTTGGCCGGCCGGTACTCGCGCGAGCAGGCCGTCCACTGCCATTCCCGCCCGGCCATCAGCGCGCCGAGGCGCTCCGGCGGGACGGGCTCGCGCAGGTGGGAGGCATAGTCCTCCGCAGAGACGTGCAGGCGTTCGGCGCGGGAATGGTCAACAAACTGGCCCCACATGCGCTCGCGCAGGGTCAGGATGTCGGCCAGGACGGGCAGGCCGGTCTCATCGGCCACGCGGGCCACGGCCAGCAGGCAATCGGCGGCGACGCGGTCATTGAGGGCCGCCTTGCGCCAGTGCACCTGCGAGGCCAGCCGGGCGCACCCGGAGACGCGCCACAGCTCCGCCTCGGGATGGTGCCCCTCGGCCAGGTAGCCGCACAGCGCCAGGGCCGCCCCGTTGAGGAGCTGCGCATCGGGGAACTGCTGCGCGCCGAACCCCTCGATCGAGAAGGCCAGCAGATAGTCGGCCAGGGCGGCCAGGCGCGGGCCGGGGGCCCCGCCGTCGAGAAGGAAACCGAGGGTGGCCCGGGCGGCCCCGTCGAGGCCCCAGGGCTCGGCGTGGTCCCAGGGCAGGATGTCGGGCGGCAGGCCAGCGGGCGGCGTGACGGCGTAGGCGCGGAGCGGTTCGAGGTACTGCCTCATAACGTTCCTCCTGTGGGTCCCAAGGCCTAGCGACACACGAGCACAGGCGCGCGCCCGGCTCGTGTGGATGGGCCGGGCGCGCAGGTGGCCGCGCCGTCGCCCGCGGTGGCCGGGCGCGCGCGGCTAACGCTGCGAGGTGCCCCCGGGCAGCTGGGGCGCCTCCCCATCGGTCAGCTGACGGACGTCCTGCGTCGAGAGGAGCGCCTGCTTGAGCTCGCCCTCGAGGCGCTGCATCTCCACGTCGGCCTCGGAGCGGCGGCGCTTGCCCTCCTGGGCGATCTGGATGCTCTCAAAGATGGTGTTGATCAGCTCCTCGTTGACCTTTTTCACGGCGGCGATGTCAAAGATGCCGCGCTCGATCTCTTTGCGGGCCTCGGCCGAGCCGATCTTGAGCAGTTCGGCGTTCTTTTGCAGCATCTCGTTGGTGGTATCGGTGACGGCCTTTTGCGTCTGGAGGGCCTGCTGCTGGTTCCAGAGGGTAATGGCCATGGCGATCTGCGCCTTCCACACCGGGATGGTGGTCAGGATGCTCGACTGGATCTTGGTGACCAGCGACTTGTCCACATCCTGGATCATGCGGATCTGCGGCAGAGACTGCATGGTCACCTGCCGGGTGAGGCGCAGGTCGTGGGCGCGGCGTTCGAGGTCATCGCGGCGGGACTGCACGTCGCGCAGGGTCTGGGCGTCGAGCATGTCGGCGGAGGCCTCCGCCTTGGCGCGCAGCTCGGGGAGGATCTGGGCGTCGAGTTCCTGGAGCTTGGCCTCGGCGGCCAGGATGTAGAACTCGAGCTGGCGAAAGTACTGCAGGCTGGCGTCGTAGAGCTTGTCGAGCAGGGTCACGTCGCGCAGGAGGCGGATCTTGTGGTTATCCAGATCGTTAGAGATGGCGGCGATCTGGTTATCCACCGTCTCGTAGCGCTGCACAAAGCGGGCCACGGGGTGCGCCTGCCGCAGCACCACGCGCTGCAGCCAGCCCGGCTTCTCGCCGGGGCGCAGGTCGTCGATGCCGAGCCCGCGCACCTGGGTCATCAGGCCGTTGAGCGTCTCTCCCACGGGGCCGATGTCCTTGTTGCGGACCCGCTCCAGCATCTGGTCGGCCGATTCGGACAGCTCGCGCTGGGCCTCGACGCCGAAAGCGATGACAGAGTGCGTATCGCTCATGTCGATCTTGTCCATGAGGGCACGCACCGTCTGCTGGTCGACGGCGGGGAGGTTCTCGACCCGGGCCAGCTCGGCGTACTCTTCGGTGGCGGGGCGGGGCTGGGCATCCAGCCGCTTGGTGATCGATCCTTCGTCGGTTGTCACGTCAGTCTCCTCTTCACTCCTCGAGGGCGCGAAGCACCGCGAGTACAGACGCCGCATCGGGCGGCTGGGCCGCCCCAGGCAGGGCGGGCAGGCCGGCGGGCAGAGCGGCCGGCTGCGCCGGGTCACCGCGCAGGCCGTAGCGCTCCAGGGCCAGGCGCCGGGCCTCGGCGCTGCGCAGCGCGTCTATGAGTGGCACGGCGCGGTCGCTAAGGGCCAGGGCCGTCCAGGCCACCCAGGCGGGCGGCTGGAGGTACAGAACGCGCACCTCGCCGCGCAGCGCCGCGGCGTCGGCCGGGTGCGCGGCCCGGTAGGCGAGCCCGTCGGCCTCCGTCCCGCCGGAAAGGGGGAAGGCCCCGGGCCCCTGGCTCCAGTATAAACGAAAAAGGTCGCCGCTGGAACGGTACCGGTAGCCCTGCCCGGCCAGCAGAGCGCGGAGGCCGGCAGGCACAGCTTCCGAAGCCCCCTCGGCCGCCCGCGCGCCCTCCCAGGCGAGCAGGGCGCCGACGTCGGAACGGGCCGGGTCGGGCACGGCCAGCGCCAGGGGCGCCGGCAGGCCGGGCAGGCCCAGGTCCGGCCAGGTGCGCCCAGCCAGGGCTGCCTCCGCCAGGCGGGGCAGGCTCACGGTCAGGGTGCCATCCCCCGCGCGCCCCACCAGGCCGGCGGCCTCGAGCGGCGGGAGGTACTCGGCCCAGGTGTACAGCACCAGCGGGCTGCGCAGGATCGTGGCCGAGCGGACGGCCGCCCCGCCGGCCAGGCGGTAGCCCTCCGCCACGTGGGCGGCAGCCAGGTAAAAGTCGGCGTCCTCCGCGCTGGTGCGCAGCATCTCCGCGGCAGGGGCCGGCCGCGCCCGCAGTTCCAGGCCGTAGCGATCCGCGAGGAGCGCGGCCAGGTCGGGGTCCGCGAGGTAGGGGGCCAGCTCATCGCTGACGAGCCCAACCAGCGGCCCCCCGCTGGCCCCGCGCCCGCCCAGCAGGGCCCAGGCGGCCACGGCGGCCGCCACCCCCAGCAGGATGATCCCGCCCAGCCAGCGCCTGGCGCGCATGGCCCTTCCTCCGCGGCCGCCGCCCGGCGCGCTACAGCCCCTCGTGCTCCATCATCTGCTTCAGCACGGTGATGTCGGTATCTAGGTCCAGGACGTCGTCGCGCAGGAGGCGGTCAAGCTGCTTCTCAAAGGTATGCTGGATCGTGTCGAGGAGCGTGTCGAACTTGGCCAACACCGGCTGCACCTCGGCCGACGAGCCGCCCTTGCGGATGAGCTCGGCGTAGCGATCCACCACCGTCACGGTCGCGTCCAGGTAATAGTCGAGGAAGCGCCGGGCCACGCGGAGGTCCTTGGGGTCGTTGATCAGGTCTTCGACGATCCGCTCGGCGACCTGGGCAATGGTGGCCACGCGCATCCGCAGCGGTGCAGAGGGCATGCGGCGCCCCAGAGTGCGCAGGCGCCGGACCTTGGCCTGGGCCTGGCGGACGTCCTCCTGCGCGTCGGCGGGCAGCCGGCGCGCGGCCTGGGCCGCGGCGTTCGGCCGCCCGGGGAAGAGCAGATGCAATGCCAGCCAGACGGCCAGACCGACGGCCAGCGACCACAGGGTCGGCAGGCGCAACCCGAAGCGGACGGCCAACATGGCGGCCACACCACCCAAGGCGTACAGTACCCATCTCTTCATCGCGCTGTGACGACGCCCCGCGGGGGCCATCGCCCTCTCCTTTCTGTGATAGCGACTCTGCCGTCGGCAGTGGCTTGGCCGTCGGCCACGGCTTGGCCGTCGGCGGCACTAGTCGTCGGAGTAACTATGTGGTGCAGCGGGCACGCCCCACCAGGCGGCGCGCAGGGCGGCCGTCCAGGCGGCGGCCCCCTCGTACACGCCCCCGCCCGTCAGGGCGGCGATGCCGTTCACCTCACCCCGCACGCCCGCGCCCACCAGGACGACCTGTACCGGCACGCGGCGGGGGGCCTCCTCCCAGGCGCGCCGCAGCAGGCGGAGGTCGGCCCCGCTGCGGCCCTGGCCATCTGTCACCAGGATGATCGCGGCCCGCGAGGCGGCCGGGTCAGCGGCCCGCTCGCCCACCAGGCGCAGCGCCGCGATCAGCGGGCTGTACAGGTCCGAGTGGCCGGCGGGCACCTCGGCCCGCAGGCGTTCCAGTAGCGCGGCGAGCGGCGCGGGCGCATCCCCGCGGACGATCCACGGCTCCGTCGGGCCCGCGCCAAAGGCGATCACGGCGGTCGTATCGCGCGGGCCGATCGGCATCCAGCCCGCCGCGGCCCCGCCGGCGCCCAACAGGGCGGCCATGGCCTCCTCGAGGCCGCGCTGGCCCTCGCCGGCCATGCTCAGGCTGGTATCGAGCACGTACACCGTCAGGATCGGCGCCCGCACGGCGCGCTGGGCCAGGGCGAGCGCCCCCCGCAGCACCTCGGCCCCCGGCAGGGCGAGCGGCACGATGCGCCGGCCCAGGTCGATCTGCCAAGCCGGGTCGAGCAGGGGCCCGTCGGGCCCGCCAGCGGCCAGGCCGGGCGTCCCGGTGCGCCAGCCGGCCAGGCGCGCGGCACGCCCGCCCTCCTCGCCCAGCAGGCCGGCCTGCAGGTCGAGGAAGGCGCGCTCCTTGCGCGGCTCACCGCGGTCGACGTAGGCCAGCGGCCCGTCCAGCACGGCCAGGCCCCCCAGCGGGTACAGGGCAACCAGCGGCTCCAGCCCGCGGCGCACCAGTTCCTGGTTGGCGACTACCAGGAGCGCCTCGGCGTTCACCATGCCGTCGTAGGCCTCGGGCGCGGCCAGGTAGGCGTCCAGGAGCCAGCCCGCGCCCGGCGGGGCCTCGCTTCCCGGCGGGTAGAGGCCGGCCAACGCCCCGCCCACCCCGGGCGCCGCGAGGCTCTCGGCCGTGAGCGGCCCCTGCGCCCCGGCCCGGCTGGCCAGCGCGGCCAGGGCGGCCATGGCGCCGACGTGAGAGCGCGCCGCGTCAGCCACGGCCAGGCGCAGGCGCCCCTCGGCAACCAGCCCCAACAGCTCGCCGATGGCGACCTCGCGCCCCAGCAGGCCCAGCGCCTCGGCCCGCCCGCGCCGCACGCCCCACACCAAGGGGCTGCGCACGATGCTCTCCACGTGGCGCAGCCGCCCGAAGGCCGCATCGCCCAGGTCCAGCCAGGCCGAGTGCGCCGGCCAGACGGCGTCGTAAGGGCAGGCCGGCTCACGCAGGGCCAGCATGATGTCGACCGAGCCGAGCCAGGTGATCTCCACGCGGTAGCCGTTCTGCCTAGCCAGGCGCTCGACGAGCGGCCCGAGCGAGGCAAAGGCGTCGCTGGCGGCCAGGGTCAGGTCGGGCGCGCTGCGGCCGACGGCGCCACACCCCGCCATGGCCAGCGGCGCCCAGGCGACCGCCAGGCACACCCAGAGCGCGACCAGACTGCGCCCCATCCGCGCACCCCCGTGGCGCACCGTGATCTCTGCACATTATACGGCCGGGCCCCGGCGGGGTTGCGCCCCTGGGGCCCCGCCGACGATGGTACTGCGCGCCCCTGCGAGGGGCAAGTGCCCGGCGTGCTGATGCGGCACCCGGGCCAAAAGCTCCTATACTGGGGCCCACCCACCATGAAGGACCAGCCACTGTGAAACGTCGCGCCCTTACCCTTGCCCTGGCTCTCGTGGCCGGCCTGCTCCTGGTAGGCCCGGCGGCGGCCCAGGGGGGCCACGCGCTGTACCTGCCCATCGCCTATGGCCCGGCCCCTGCGCCCCCGGCGCCCGACGCGCTGGCCGGCCAGGTCATCGAACTGATCAACCGCGAGCGGGCCGCCCGCGGCCTGGCCCCCCTGGCCGGCGAGGCCCGGCTCGCGGCGGCCGCCGCCGCCCACGCCGCGGATATGGCAGCGAACGACTTTGTGGGGCACCTCGGCTCGGACGGGGCCGGCCCGGCCGAGCGGCTGGAGCGCGTCGGCTACGCCTGGAGCGCCTGCGGCGAGGTCGTCGCCGGCGGGCAGCCCAGCCCCGCCGCGGTCGTGGCGGCCTGGATGGCCAGCGAGGGGCACCGCGCCATCCTCCTCGGCAGCGCCTACACGGAGGTGGGCGCAGGGCGGGCCACGAGCGCTGCCTCGCGTTACGGCACCTACTGGGTGGCCCTGTTGGCCGCGCCCTGAGGCCGCCGGCCAGGGCCCCGGCCGGGACCCCGGCAGGCGTGCGGCGCGGGGGCCGAGTGTGGTAGAATGTGCCCCGTTGGCCGCTTGCGCCCGGCCCCGCCGGGCCACTGGAGCGAAAGCGAACCCCCGATGACGAACGCACATCCGTCCGCCGCCCGCCCGCACGCGCGCACCTGGGCGCTGACCATCAGCGGCCTGCTGCTCGTGGCGCAGGCGGTCTTCCTGGCCGGCCTAGCCCCGACGCTGATCGGGCGGGAAGTGGTCCGCCAGTCGGGCGGGGCCTGGGGCGCCGGCGGGGGGCCCCTCAGCCTCCGCCTGGTGCAGGAGCCGGACCTGGCCCTGCGCGTCACCTACAGAGGGGCCCAGGCGCTGGTGGGCAAGGGCATCGCCAGCGCGCTGGTCTACCTGCCGCTGGCCCCCGCCGGCCTGGTGATCGGCCTGACGCTCCTGGCCATGCGCCGCTACTCGTGGGCGTTCGCCATGTTGTTGCAGGCCGTCGTCCTGGGCCTGGCCCTGTTCCTCTACGTGACCGTCCGCCCGCCCTACGTGTACCTGGTGATGCTCTCCGGCGTGGTGCTGGTGGGCTACCTGAACTATGAGGACGTGCGCCTCACCTTCACCGCCGGGGAGGAGGAGGCCGCCATCCTGACCGCCGAGGAAGGGGCCAACGGGCTATGAGCCGCGCACAAGACCTGGCCCTCCTGCGGCGCTTTGAGCCGATCCTGCGCTACGCCCATGGCGAGGCCTTTTACCCGATGGACGTGGGCACCTACGTGCGCGACTGCAGCCTGTGGAGCTACCATCCCGGCGAGGGCGCCGCGCAGCTGGTGCCCCAGGGCGCCCTGACGCTGGAGGCGCTCGGCGAACCGCTCGAGGGCGCCGCCGAGACGGTGCTGTTCTTGCGCTACGTGCAGTCTGTCGACGTGCCCCGCATCCTGCGCGGCATACAGGCCGAACAAAAGAGCCAGAAGCGCACCTTTCGCCCCGAGCTGGGGCGGCTGGCCCGCGTCGGCTATACCTCGCGCTTTGTGGACCTGCTCTTTTCCGTGGCGCTATTGGCCCGCGGGCGGGTGCCGGGGGCGATCAGCGTCGTGGCGCGGCACGAGTACTCGGCCCTCCCGCCGGAGGCGGCCCGGCACGTCTACTATGGCCGCGTGGCCCGCGTGCAGGGCTGGACGGTGTTGCAGTACTGGCTGTTCTACGCCTTTAACAACTGGCGCACCGGCTTTTACGGCGTGAACGACCACGAGGGTGACTGGGAGATGGTCTCTGTGTACCTCTACCCGGGCGCCGACGGGAACCTGCAGCCCGAGTGGGTGGCGCTGGCCTCCCACGATTACTCTGGCGACGACCTGCGCCGCCGCTGGGACGACCCCGAGCTGGAGCGCCTCGGCGAGCACCCGGTGGTGTACGCCGGGGCCGGCTCACACGCCGGGTACTTCCAGCCGGGCGAGTACCTCATGGAGGTCGAGCTGCCCTTCCTCTC
>JAAZBY010000147.1 GCA_012513595.1 Chloroflexota bacterium | reverse complement strand
CCCCCCCCGCGTCCCGTTTTCATGTCTGCCGGTGTGCGGCCCGGCGCACATGGCGACTCCGCGTCGGCCCCGCGGCCGGACGGACGCGAGCTCCGCGGATCGCAGCAGAGGGGCTCGCCGCCTTCAGACCCCCGGGGTCCCGGCCGAGGACGGCCGGCAGACCCCGGGGGTCATGATGGCGCCCGGCTAGAGCCGGCCGAAGCCGGCGTCAGCCGGCTCCGGAGCGCATACGCGTCTTGAGCCCCCTTCAGGGGGCGTTTCTCGTAGCCAGGGGTCTTGCCTGCCCCCCGCATGGGGGGAGCCCCTGGCGTCCGGCCGGCGGCGAGGCTCTGCGCCGGCCTAGAGGTCTGCCGCGCCGGAGCGGCGCCATGTCCCGAGGTCCGCCGAGGGATGAGGCGTCGCACTCCACATCGGCCCGCCGTGCACCCCGTGTTCATCCCTGCCGCTATGCCGCCGGGCGCGGGCCCGATTGGTCGCCCCCCGGCACCATGGTATAATACGCCCCGCGTTTGCCGCGGAATGGAACTCAACCATGTCTATCCTCACCGCCGATCGGCTGGGCATGTACTTTGGCGCCCAGGACATCTTTCAGAACGTCTCGTTCGAGCTGGCCCGCGGAGACAAGGCCGCCCTCGTCGGCCCCAACGGCGCCGGCAAGACGACCCTGCTCCGCATCCTCCTCGGCCAGGAGGAGCCCACCGCCGGGCACGTGCACGCCGTCCGTAACCTGGCCATCGGCTACCTGCCCCAGCACCCCACCCTGGAGAGCACCCAGACCCTCTACGGCGAGATGCTCGCCGTCTTTGCCGACCTGCGCCGCCAGCAGCGCGCCCTGCTGGCCCTGGCCGACCAACTGGCCACCGCCAGCGACCCGACCGCCCTCATGGAACGCTACGCCGACGCCGAGCACCGCTTCGACGTCGCCGGCGGCTACGAGTACGAGAACCGCATCGCCCGCGTGCTCGGCGGCCTCGGCTTTCGCGCCGACCAGTACGAGTGGCCCATCGCCGTCCTGTCTGGCGGGCAGGTGACCCGCGCCCTCCTGGCGCGCCTCCTCCTGCAGGAACCGGAGCTCCTGGTGCTCGACGAGCCCACCAACTACCTGGACCTCGAGGCGCTCGAGTGGCTCGAATCGTACCTGCAGGCCTGGAAGGGCTCCATCCTGGTCGTCTCGCACGACCGCTACTTCTTGGACCGGGTGGTCTCACGCGTATTGGAGCTCCATCACGGCCGGCTGGAGGCCTACCGCGGCAACTACTCCGCCTACCTCGACCAGCGCGAGGCGCGCCGCGAGCGCCTCTTGCGCGAGTACGCCGAGCAGCAAGAGTTCATCGCCAAGACGGAGGAGTACATCCGCCGCAACAAGGCCGGGCAGCGCTCGCGCGAGGCCCGCGGCGGCCAGACCCGCCTGGACCGCATGGAGCGCATCGAGCGCCCCCGCGAGACGCGCCGCATTGGGCTGCGCCTGTCCACCTCGCTCCGCGCCGGGGACAAAGTGCTCACCACCGAGGGCGCCATCATCGGCTACCCCTCGCGGCCGGAGGAAT
>JAAZBY010000012.1 GCA_012513595.1 Chloroflexota bacterium | reverse complement strand
TGAGACGGAAGGCCTCCCGGATGCAGAGCGCCGCGCCCCGCCCGGCCGCCGCGCTCAGATGGCCGTGGGCGACGGTGAGCCGTTCGAGCTCCGGCGGGCGCACGACGTCCAGCAGGCCCGGGCGGAACTCTGCCTCCTCGGGAGAAGCGACCTCGCGGACGGCCATGGGCAGCCCGGCCAGGGTGACGGCCGCGGACATCACTGCCGGGTCGGCCACCACAAAGGGGCGGCAGCGCCGGTAGAGGTCGGCGCCCTGCAGGCTTTTCGCGGTGACCTCGGGGCCGATGCCGGCGGCGTCTCCCATAGTGATGGCGATGATCGGAATGGTCATGAGCAGGGTCCCTCCTCAGCCGATGACGTCCCAGGCGAACAGGCGGGCCAGAGGCGCCCCCCAGGTGGCGCGCGGCGTGTAGCGCACGGCGACGGCCCGCCGGCCGAGGGGGCGCCGCACGAGGCGCTGATGGTTGTCGCGCTCGTCGATCACAGTGTGCCAGCGCCCGGCCTCGTCGAGCACTTCGATGGTGAAGGCGCGCGTCATGGCGGGGGTGACGCCGGCCGGCTGATCGTCGAGGGTGTAGGCGCAGCGCATACGATGGTCGGCGCGGTCGCGCGCCAGGTCGGAGTCAAAGATGAGGCGCACCTGACGCACCTCGCGCGGCCCGGCAAAGCGGTACGCGACCCAGGAGGCCCCCGGCTCCCCGGCCCAGCCGTTGTCGCTGGCCCCAGCGGGGCGGTCGACCCCGCTGCGCAGGGGTTCCGGGTCTCCGGACGAGGCGCTCAGGGCGGCCTCGCGCGTCAATGCGGCGACGGCGCGGCGGCGCCCCGGGAGCCAGCAATCGTCGTCCATCAGGGTCTGCTGGAGCTCGCCCAGGCGCCCCTCGTAGACGCCGCGCGGCGCCAGCCCGTGGCGCGCGGCGATGGCCGCGGCGGTGCCCACCGCCTGCCCGAGGAGGGCGCAGGTCTTCATGACGCGCGATGAGCTCAGTGCCGCGTGGGTCGTGCTGATGTTGCGGCCGGCGCAGAACAGGTTGGCCACGTTCCGCGAGTAGAGGCTGCGGTAGGGAATGCCCCACGGCGAGGGCGCCGGATGAAAGATGGTCGGCTCGCCCGGGTAGTGCAGGCCGGCGGGATGGTGGTCGTCCATGGTCCAGCCGGCGTAGGCGACGACGTCGTCAAACGGCCCGCCCGCCTCGACGTCCCGCTGTGAGACGACATAGTCGCCGACGTAACGGCGGCTCTCTCGCTTGCCGGGCAGGAAACCGACCCAATCGAGCACCCAGTTGTCGGCCCCGTGGTCGCCGCGGTTCTTGACGTGGTCCCAAACGCCGTAAACGGCCTTGAGCAGCTCGTCGCGCAGCGCCTCGGTATCGTGGATCGAGTCCGCCTCACCGCCCAACTCGATCCACCAAAAGTTGGCGCCGGGCAGGGCATGGTCGCGATAGGGCAGGTCCTCGTCGCTCGCATACACGTTGGCCCAGGGGGGCGGGCTGTAGGGCTGCGGGCGATCCGTCTGGCGGGCCTGCAGGAGCAGGCTCATGCCCATGGTGCGCCGGTCGGCCAGCTCGGGCTCGATCGACTCGTCGAACTCGCCGCGGGCCTCGCGGCCCATGCGGAACTCGGCGCCGCTCAGCGGCGCCAGGATGCTGTCTCCGGAGCAGTCGGCAAAGAGGGCGGCCTCGACGGTGTGCCAGGTCTCGGCGGTGCCCTGCCAGCCGCGCACCGTCGCGAGGCGATCGCCGCGCATGGTCGCGTCGAGGCAGGAGCAGTTCAGGAGGAGGGTAATGTTCGGCTCCAGCCGCACCTTCTCGTAGAGCAGCGCGTCCCACAGGGGATAGAGCTTTTGCGGGTTGCGGCGCAGGTTGTCGAGCTCGATCTCTTCGATGAGGCCGGTCTCGCGGTTGTTGGGCCCGTGGGCGCCGCACACCCACATGCGGATCTCGGAGGAGGCGTTGCCGCCCAGGACGGGGCGGTCGTGCATGAGGGCGACGCGGGCGCCGTGGCGGGCGGCGGCGATGGCGGCGCACATGCCCGCCAGGCCCCCGCCGACGACACACAGGTCCACCTGATGCGTGATGTGCCGCATAGTATCACCTCCTGGCTCTGCTATCGCTACGGTCGTGGCTTCCCGTCCGCCCAGACGGAGGTGCCGCGGGCGCGTGCCCAGCCGGCCATGCGGGCCGGGTCGCCCTGCCAGAGGCGGGGCACCGCCCACGCCGACGCCTGCGGGGGCGCCGCGCAGTCCAGCCGGATCACGGGGAAGAGCTCGTCAGGGGACTCCACCGGCAGCCCGCTGATGAGCAGTTCGTCGCCTGACTGAGTAAAGGGCACCTCCTGCCCGGTGGCCAGCAGCACCGCCCGGCGCACCGGGGTGGCCAGGCCGGCCAGACGCACCTCGCCGCGGCCGTCCCAGAAGCGGACGATGAGGTAGAGGCTGTTGCCCCGGCGGGTTTGGCGGCCGTAGGTGATGAACTCGGTGACGTCGCCGGCCTCGGAGCCGTAGATCGCCTCGCCGTTGCGGGCCAGCCAGCGGCCGATGGCGTCGGAGCGGGCCACGAACTCGGCGGGCAGTTCCCCCTGCGACGTGGGGCCGACGTTCAGCAGGAGGTTGCCCCCCTGGCCGGCCGCCTCGACGAGCATGTCGAGCAGGTAGTCCGCCGGGCGCCAGCGCTCGCCGATGGTGTGCCCCCACAGACGCCAGGTACTCACCTGGCACGATTCCCAGAGCCGGCCTGTCTCTGGGGTGATGTGGTGTTCCGGCGTGCCGAAATCCCCCAGCGTACGGGAGCGCCCCACGCCTTCCTCGGCCTGGTCGTCCTCGGAGAGGCCCAGGCGGTTGTTGATCAGGATGCCGGGCTGCAGGGAGCGGATGGTGTCGACCAGTTCCTGGCTGCGCCATACTTCCCGAGAGTGCGGCCAGGCCCCGTCGAACCAGATGACGTCGATAGGGCCATAGTTGGTCAGCAGTTCGCGCACCTGGGCGTGGACGTAGTTGCAGAAGGCCTCCCAACCCTGGGGGTCGCGCGAGGGGCCGTCCCAGTAGGCGGGGATGCGCCAGTCGGCCAGGGAGTAGTAGAGCCCCACGCGCAGGCCGGCGGCGCGGAAGGCCTCGACGTACTCGCCGACAAAGTCGCGCCCTGGCGCCTGCCGGGCGCTCGAGTAGTCGGTGTAGGCCGTATCCCACAGGCAGTAGCCGTCGTGGTGGCGGCTGGTGAGCACGGCGTAGCGCGCCCCCCCACGCGCGGCGACCGCCGCCCACTGGGCCGGGTCGTAGCGCGTGGGGTTCCAGCGACAGGCCGCCTGCGCATAGGCGGCCTGATCGAGGTGATCACGGAAGAGGGTCTGCTCGCCGCGCCCGATGGCCGCGTACGGCCCCCAGTGGACAAAGAGCCCGTAACGCGCCTGGCTGAACCAGCGCCACATCTCCGGGTTGGCGGTCATGTTCCCTCCGTTTGTGTGCGCGCGGCAGGCCCTAGTGAGCGGGCGGCTGCACGCGCGCGAGTGCGGCCGGGTCCTCCCCGGCGGCCAGGCCGCGCAGCCGCAGGGCAAAGCGCGTCTCGACGGGCTGGACCAGGTACTGCGGCAGGGTGGCCGGCCCGCACGACTCGCCGCCCAACCCCGACTGCACCAGGTCCAGGTTCAGGGTGATGTCTTCCCGCCGCCCGAGCTCGTGCAGGTGCGACGCCTGGGTCAGGTCCGCCGCGGTAAAGTGATGCGCGCTGACGTTGATGGTCGGCGTGCCGCAAGCGGGGAGCGCGGTGGCCAGCAGGCCGACGCCCGATTCGCTGCGCAGGGCGGCCCAGCGCACGTCGGTCTTGTTGCCGTTCTCCTGCGGGAACACGTACGGGAAGTACTGCTCGTCGACCGTGCCGGCGTAGCGCCCCACCAGCGCGGAGGCCTTGCGGTCGGCATAGGTCTCTTCGGGGCCACGGCCGAACCAGGCGAACTCCTCGAAGCCGCCGGGGACGGTCATGGTCAGGCCGATGCGCGGCAGCTCGGGCAGCCCCTCGGCCGGTACCAGATGGGTGTCGATGAGCACATCGCCGTTGCCGATGATGGTGTAGGTATAGTCCACCGCAAATGCCACCTTGCCCTTGGGGTCCAGCAGGTCGGCCTGGACGGCCACCTCGACGACCTGCGCGCGGGTCTGCCTGGCGCGGAACTCGCGCAGCGTCGGGGTCAGCGCGTTGTACCCGGCCGCGCGCCAACGGGCGTCGTGCAGATGGCGGGGCCGCGTGGAGATGCCCACGCCGCGGATCTCATCGAGCACCTCGAGGGTCGGCTCGCGCCCCTCGGCGCGCAGCGTTTCCAGCACGCGCCTGCTCGAGACGCCGTCGTTATCCGTAGGGGCCCGCCAGATGTTGGCCTGCGGGCCGGCGGCCAGCAGGTTCACACCGTCGCGCCGGAAGTGGCTGATGGTCCCGTCGCACTTGGCAAAGGCCACCTCAAAGCCGCGCCCACGGACGACGAGGGTCTCGTCCGAGTCGTCCATTGCCACGGGCGGGATCGCCGCCAGCGTCGGGGCGGCCGCCTCGGCGACGGGTAGGGGCACGCGGAACTCGCTCTTGGCCATCTCGTGGCCCGCCGGGGCCCAAGGGGTATCGGTGGCGAGGTAAAAGCGCACGTTCAGCCAGTACTCGGCGCCAGGCGTCACGGTCGGGTGCCGGTAGGGGGCGGAGAGCGTCTGGCTCTGGCCCGGGCGCAGCGTCAGCCGCGGCAGCGCGCCCGACTGGATGGCTACGCCGTCCTCGAGGAGCGACCACTCGCCGCGCAGGTTGCCCAGATCGGCAAAGTCGTACCGGTTGGTGACGGTGAAGCGGCCGGCCAGGGCATCGACGACGGTGACGCGGGCGGGCTCCATGAGCTTCTTGTACTCGAGGAGCGACGGATGCACCCGGCGGTCGGGGTTGACCAGGCCGTTGATGCAAAAGTTGCTGTCATGCGGCGCCTCGCCAAAGTCGCCACCGTAGGCATACCAGACCGTGCCGTCCTCGGCCACCTGGCGCAGGCCCTGGTCCACCCAGTCCCAGATAAAGCCGCCGCGCAGGCGGGGGTGGCTCTCGATCGCCTCCCAGTACTCCTTCAGGTTGCCGCAGGAGTTGCCCATGGCGTGGGCGTACTCGCACATGAAGACCGGGCGGTCGTCGTTGGGATCGTTGGCGAACTCGAGCAGGCGCTCGATGGTCGGGTACATCGGCGGAATGATGTCGCTCACGCGCCGCGACATCTCCGGATCGCGCACGATCGGCTCCCAGTGCAGGGGGCGGGTGGGGTCGAGGGCGCGCATGGCGTCGGCCTCGGCGTCGATGTTGCGGCCCATGCCCGACTCATTCCCCAGCGACCAGATCAGGATGCTGGGGTGGTTCTTGTCTCGCAGGACCATGCGGGTGCCGCGCGCGACGTAGGCCGCAGTAAAAAGCGGGTCGTCGCTGGTGGCCAGGCGGCCGTGGCACTCGACGTTGGCCTCGTCAACTACGTAGAGGCCATACTCGTCACACAGCTCGTACCAGCGCGGGTGGTTTGGATAGTGGGAGGTGCGCACGGCGTTCAGGTTGTGCTGCTTCATCAGCAGGATGTCCTGCAGCATGGAGGCCTCGTCGACCGTCTTGCCCAGGTAGGGGTCATGCTCGTGGCGGTTGACGCCGCGGAAAACGATCGGCACGCCGTTCAGCAGGATCTGCCCATCGCGGATGTCCACCTGGCGGAAGCCAACACGGCAGCTTTCCACTGCGACGGCGGCGCCCGACCCGTCGCGCACGGTGAGGAGCAACGTGTAGAGGTTGGGCTGCTCGGCGTTCCACTTGAGCGGGTTGCGCACCGCCGGCGACAGGTCGACCTGGCGCTCCTCGCCGGGGGCCAGGCTCAGGTCCGCCACCGCTTCGGTCAGGACCGTCTGGCCGGAGGCATCCAGCAGGCGCGCTTCGAGCGCAAAGCCGCCAACTGGCTCCGCCCCATAGTTGCGCAGCCAGCCGGCCACCTCGAGGGTGGCATCGCGGTAGGCCGCGTCGAGCGGGGTGCGCACGCGGAAATCGCGCAGGTGCACGGCCGGGGCCGACCAGAGGTAGACGTCGCGGTGGATGCCGCTCAGCCGCCAGTGGTCCTGGTCCTCGAGGTAGGAACCGTCGGACCAGCGCACCACTCGCACGGCAATGGTGTTCACGCCGGGGCGCACGACGTGGGTGACGTCGAACTCGGCGGGCAGGCGGCTGTCCTGGCTGTAGCCGACCATCTCGCCGTTCACCCACAGGTGAAAAGCGCTCTCGACGCCCTCGAAGGTAAGGAACACCTGCCGCCCCTGCCAGCCTGCCGGCACCTCGAACGTGGTGCGGTAGACGGCGGTGGGGTTGTCCTCCTCGGGC
>JAAZBY010000146.1 GCA_012513595.1 Chloroflexota bacterium | reverse complement strand
CTCGCCGAGCACACCTACGCGCACCGGGCGGCCCAGTGCGAGGACCTGCTGGGGGTCCGCGCGGCCGAGGTGTCCCGCCGATGACCGACGCCCCCTTGAGCGTGGTGATCCTGGGGTTGGCCATCACCTCCTCGTGGGGCAACGGCCACGCCACCATCTACCGCGCCCTGGTCCGCGCGCTCGCTTCTCGCGGCCACGACGTGCTGTTCCTGGAGCGGGATGTGCCCTGGTACGCCGCCCACCGGGACCTGCCCAACCCGCCCTACGGACATACCGCCCTGTACACCTCGCTGGATGAGCTCGGGGATCGGTTCGCCGGCGCCGTTCGCGAGGCGGACCTGGTGATGGTCGGCTCGTACGCGCCGCAGGGGGTTGCGGTGGGCGAGTGGGTCCTGGGCACGGCCCGGGGGCTGACGGCCTTTTACGACATCGACACGCCGGTCACCCTGGCGACCCTGGCGCGCGGCGAGTGCGAATACGTGGCGCCGGCGCAGATCCCGCGCTACGGGCTCTATCTCTCCTTCACCGGCGGTCCGCTCCTTGAGAGGTTGGAGCGCGAGTACGGCGCGCAGGCGGCGCGCCCCCTGTACTGCGCGGTGGACCCCGAGGCACACCATCCCGTCGAGTGCGCGGCGCGGTGGGACCTGGGCTATATGGGCACCTACAGCGCGGACCGCCAGCCGACCCTGGAGCGCCTGCTCCTGGAGCCGGCGCGGCGCTGGCCGTCGGGGCGGTTCGTCGTGGCGGGGTCCCAGTACCCGGAGGAGATCGCCTGGCCCCCGGCGGTGGAGCGGATCGCGCACCTGGCGCCCGAGGAGCACCCGGCCTTTTACTGCGCCCAGCGCTACACCCTGAACGTCACCCGCGCCGACATGCGGCGGGCCGGCTATTCGCCCAGCGTGCGCCTGTTTGAGGCGGCCGCCTGCGGCACGCCGGTCATCAGCGATCGGTGGCCGGGGCTGGAGACGTTCTTCCGGCCCTGGCGGGAGATCCTGGTGGTCGACGGCCCCGGGGATGTCCTGGCGCTCCTGCGCGACCTGCCGGAAGCCGAACGAGGAGCGCTCGCCGAGCGGGCCCGGCAGCGGGTGCTGGCCGAACACACCGCCGCGGCGCGGGCGCGCCAACTCGAGACCTACGTGCGCGACGCCTATGGCAACGCGGATCGCGCCCTGGAGAAAGGGGGACGTTGATGGTAATGCCCTTGCCCGTCGGCGACCAGGACGTGCGGGGCGCGCCCACCCCGTGGGTGCTGCTCGCGCTCCTGGCGCTGAACGTGCTGCTGTTCGTGGTCGAAGTCACCATGCCCCCTGCGGCTCTCGAGGAGTTCATCACCCGCTGGGGGGCCGTGCCCGCCGAACTCTCCGCGGGGAGGCGGCTGGAAACTGCCATCACCTCGATGTTCCTGCACGGTGGCTGGCTGCACATCTTTAGCAACATGCTGTTCCTGTGGATCTTTGCCGATAACGTCGAGGCCGCGCTGGGGCATCTGGGCTTTCTGGTCTTTTACCTGCTGGGCGGCATCGTGGCCGTGGCCGCCCAGGTGCTGTCGGATCCCGGCGCCACGATTCCGAGCGTAGGCGCCAGCGGCGCCTTGGCGGCCGCCCTGGGCGCGTACGTGGTGATGTTCCCGGCGGCGCGGGTGCGGCTCATGGTGCTGGTGGGCATCTTTCCCCTTCTGGTCACTCGGGTGACTGCCATCCTGTTCATAGGCGTGTGGGCGGTGCTGCAGTTCTTTAACGGCATTGCCAGCCTGGGCGCACCCACGGCGCAGACATCCGGCGTAGCCTACTGGGCACACATCGGTGGATTCGTGTTCGGCCTCGCGGTGGGCGTCTTGTTCCGCGGGCGAGCGGCCGACCTGCACCTCGAACGCCTCCCAGAACGCCGCCGGCGAACACCGTTCTGAGCGAGGCGGACAAAAGCGTGGCCGTG
>JAAZBY010000011.1 GCA_012513595.1 Chloroflexota bacterium | reverse complement strand
GGGGGCAACAATGCGCCCATGGACATCATCGACGCGCACACGCACGTCTTTCCCCCCGAGCTGATCGCACGCCGGGAAGACCTCCTGGAGCGCGACCGCTGGTTTGGCGCGCTATATGCCAACCCGCGGGCGCAGATGGCTACCGTGGAGGAGCTGCTCGCCTCCATGGACCATGCCGGCGTGGCGCGCGCGGTGACCTTCGGCTTTGCCTTTGCGGACCAGGGCCTCTGTGAGGCGTGCAACGCCTGGGTGCTCGACGCGGCGGCGCGCCATCCCCAGCGGCTGATCCCCTTTGCCGTGGCCAACCCGCTGGCCGGGGACGCGGCGCAGCAGGCCCTGCGCCGTGCGCTGGAGGCCGGCGCCCAGGGCATTGGCGAGCTGATGCCCGACGGCCAGGGCTTTGCCCTGAGCGACGAGGACGGCCTGCCCGCCGTATTGGGGCTGGCCCGGGAATACGAGCGGCCCGTGATGGTGCATATCAGCGAACTCCTGGGGCACACCTACCCGGGCAAGGGCAGCCAGGGGCCGGCCGAGGCCTGGCGCCTGGCGGTGCGCTTCCCGGCCAACACGTTCATCTACAGCCACTGGGGCGGGGGATTGCCCTTCTACACGCTGATGCCCGAGGTGCGCCGGGCGCTGGCCAACGTCTACTATGACTCGGCGGCCTCACTCTACCTGTACGACGATGCCATCTTTGCGCTGGCGGCCGACTGGGCGCCTGACCGCATCCTGTTCGGGTCCGACTATCCGCTCATCCCGCAGGAGCGCTTCCTGCGGCGCGTGCGGGCCGCCAGGCTGGGCGAGCCGGTTCTGCGCCGCTTCCTGGGGGCGAACGCCAGCTGCCTGTTGGCGGGCAGAGGCCGGCCCGCCGGTGGCGGGAGGGGGCCCGATCATGGCTAATACACGGACCTTTGTGGCGATTGCTCTGCCGCAGGGGGCCATTACGGCGCTGGAGGCCCTCACACGGGAGCTGCGCCGCACGGCCTGGGGCGGGGCCTGTCGCTGGTCGGCCGCCGAGACGATGCACCTCACGCTAAAGTTCTTGGGAGACGTGCCCGACGCGCGGATGGACGATGTCTTTTGCGCCGTGCGCCTTGCGGCCCAGGGGGTGAGCCCGCTCACCTTCGAGTTGGCCGGGCTGGGCTGCTTCCCGCATCCGCGCCGCCCGAGCGTGGTGTGGGTGGGTACCCGCGAGCCCTCCGGCCGGCTGGCGGAGTTGGCGCGGGACGTGGACGAGGCCCTGGGCCGTGCGGGGTGGCCGCGCGAGGTGCGCCCCTACTACCCACACCTGACCATCGCCCGCGTGCGCCGCGGCGCCGCGCCCGGCCAGACCGCGGGCCTGGCCGAGGACCTGGCGTCACACTCTGCGCAGCCACTGGCGACGGTTGACGTGCAGGGGATCACCGTCTACGGCAGCGTCCTGACGCCATCGGGCCCCGTGCACACGCGCTTGTGTGAGTGCCCGCTCGGCCGAGGCGCCTAGGCGCAGGGCTACGGGAGAGAGGGGGATCGTGCGCCTCACCGAACAGGGGCTGGCGCGGGGTGGCTATGCCGTCCAGGTGCGCACGCTGACCTTTCTGACGCGCGGAGACAGGGTGTTGCTCTTGCGCGGCGCTGCCGGGAGGACCTTCGGCGCCGGCCGGCTGAACGGGGTGGGCGGGCGCCTGGAAGTGGGGGAGAGCGCGCTGTCTGCGGCGCGGCGCGAGGTGCGCGAGGAGACCGGCCTGGCGGTGGGCGCGCTGAACCTGCGCGCCGTCATCCACGTTGACGGTGCGGACGGCGCGGGGCCGGGCGCCCTGCTCTTGGTGTACGTGGGCCAGGCGCCGGCCGGGCAGCCGACGCCCTCGGCCGAGGGTACCCTGGAGTGGCACCCCATCGGGGCGCTGCCGCTGGGCGACCTGGTGGAGGACCTCCCGGACCTTCTTCCGCGCGTCCTGGCGCCGGCCGAGGGGCGCAGGATCGTCTACGGGCACTATGCGGCAGGGCCGGACGGCGTGCTGTCCTTTCGCTTCGAGCCAGCATAGCCCGTCCTGCGCCCAGGTGATGGGCAGGTCAGGAGGGACAAGGTGGCGTCCGATTGCGGGTTCGCCTTGCTTTTCGTAGACAATACGGCTATAATGGCCCAGTCTCGCAAATCCTAAGAAGGAGTGAGTGCTTGCATGGATGAGCAGGGATCCATGACGTACCAGGCTGAAGGAGGTGAGGTCTCGACCCCCGTGGCCAATCCGATGACGGAACTGCTCGAGCAGGGATATGCGTACTCGATGCCCAGGCGCGGCGAGGTGGTTGAGGGGACCATCGTATCGATCAGCAAAGATGAGGTGTTGATCGATATCGGCTGCAAGTCGGAGGGGATTGTGACCTCCCGCGATCTGGATCATCTGGACCCGGACTTTCGCCGGTCGCTGAGCATCGGCCAGAAGATCAAGGCTGGTGTGGTGCGCCCGGAGGATCGGAACGGTAACATCATCCTCTCGCTGCAGCGCGCTCTGTTGGAGAAGGACTGGGACGAGGCTGCCCGGCTGTACGAGGCCGAGGAGATCTTTGACAAGGCCATCTCCGGTTACAACAAGGGCGGTGTAATCGTCAACATCGGCCATGTGCGAGGCTTTGTGCCCGCATCGCAGCTCGTCAGTGTGCGGGGCATCCAGGGCGGAGACCAGTCCGACCGGGAAGCGGCCCTGGGCGAGTTGGTGGGTAGAGACCTGCGGCTGAAGGTGATCGAGATCGATCGGCGCCGCAACCGGCTGATCCTTTCTGAGCGGGCCGCGGTGCGCGAGTGGCGCCGCGAACAGAAGGATCGCCTGCTGGACGAGCTCGCCGAGGGCGAAGTACGCAGGGGCGTGGTCAGCAGTCTGTGCGACTTTGGCGCCTTCGTGGACCTGGGCGGGGCCGACGGGTTGGTGCACCTGTCGGAGATCTCCTGGCGCCGCGTCGGACATCCCAAGGAAGTGCTCCGCGTCGGACAGGAGATCGAGGTTTTCGTCCTCAGCGTGGATACGGATCGTCGGCGCATCGCGCTCAGCCTCAAGCGCCTGCAGAAGGAGCCCTGGAGCACGGTGGCAGAGCGCTACCAGGTGGGCCAGTTGGTGCCCTGCCGGGTGACCAAACTGACGGACTTTGGGGCGTTCGCCCGGCTGGACGAGGACATTGAGGGGCTCGTGCACATCTCCGAGTTGTCGGATGAGCGTATTGAGCATCCCAACGAGGTCGTCCAGGAGGGCCAGGAGATCACGCTGCGCATTATCCGCATCGATGCGGACCGGCAGCGGCTGGGGCTCAGCCTGCGCCGCGTGAACGAAGAGTTCAGCGAAGACTTTGACTGGCAGGACGCCGACGGCCTTGGCGGTGGTGATCACGAGGAGCAGGGCGAGTAGGCGCTTGCGCAGCCGCGCGCAGCCAGGGTCTGGCGGGCGACGAAAAGCGGACGATAGGATCGCGCGGACGGGTACGTTGATGGGAAGTCGTTGCCATCGGACTTGCGGGTTGCAAGCACCTAGAGGGTAGCCAATAGGCACAATCCTATACACAGTCGTTGACTAGCCTACCCGTTCTCGCAAGGCAGTCCACAGGGGCCGGTGTGCAAGACCAGACACACTGTGCCCCTGTTCTTATATCAAAGAGTGACGCGGCATCGGGCACGCACCGTCTATGCGGCCAGACGCGTACCCGAAGGCGGGCCGTTTGTACTATACTGAGTGTGCAGGTATGGTTCGTCTTGCCGATAGGTGAGGCCTGCTCACTGGTCCACAGTAATGAAAGCAGGGTTTGCCATGTCCGATAAGTTGGATCGTTTTACCAGGTTGGCGCGGCATGCGCTGACCATGGCGCAAGAGGAAGCCCAGCGGATGAACCATCCCTATATCGGGACGGAGCATCTGCTGCTGGGCCTTTTGCGCGAGGAGGAGGGCATCGCGGCCCGCGTGCTTACAGAGCTGGGCCTCTCGTTGGGCCAGGCCCGACGGGCGGTGGAGCGCATCGTCGGCCGGGGTGAGTTGCCCATCACCAGCCTGCAGCTCGGGGACCAGACCAAGCGCGTGCTGGAGGTGGCCGTCACCGAGGCGAAGCGCTTTGGCCACCGCTTTATCGGCACCGAGCACATCCTGCTGGGCTTGGTGCAGGAACCGGAGACCATGGCGCTGGCCGTGTTGCAGCAGCTGCGCGTGAACCGCGAGGTCGTGCGGCGCCGGGTGGTCAGCGCGATCCGCCAGGAGATCGCTCCGGCGGGCGCCCCCAGGACGGCGGAAAAGCCGGCCAAGGAAAAGTCGCTCCTCGATGAGCTGGGCACCGACCTCACCGTGGCGGCCCGCCAGGGGGAACTTGACCCTGTCATCGGTCGGCAGCGCGAGATCGAGCGTGTCGTCCAGATCCTGGCGCGGCGCAACAAGAACAACCCCGCCCTGATCGGGGAGCCGGGCGTCGGCAAGACGGCCATCGTCGAAGGGCTGGCGCAGCGGATCGTGGATGGCGACGTGCCCAAAGACCTGGAGCTGAAGCGCGTGGTGCGCCTCGACGTCGGCTCGCTGGTGGCGGGGACGATGTACCGCGGCCAGTTTGAGGAGCGGCTCAAGCGCGTCATCGATGAGCTCAAATCGTCGGAGACGATCCTGTTCATCGACGAGCTGCACATGCTGGTGGGCGCTGGCGCCGCCGGCAGCTCGGTCGACGCGGCCAACATCCTGAAGCCGGCCCTGTCTCGTGGCGAGCTGCAGTGCATCGGCGCCACGACGCTGAACGAGTACCGCAAGCATATCGAGGCCGACGCCGCTCTGGAGCGGCGCTTCCAGCCGGTCTACGTCGACGAGCCCAGTGTGGAAGACACGATCCAGATCCTCAGGGGAATTCGCAGCCGCTACGAGCAGCATCATCATCTGCGCATCACCGACGAGGCGCTCGAGTCGGCGGCGCGACTGGCGGCCCGCTACATCTCGGATCGCTTCCTGCCCGACAAGGCCATCGACCTGATGGATGAGGCGGCCTCGCGGGTGCGGGTGTTCAAACACTACCGGCGGGCCAATGACCTGGGCCTGACCGCCACCGTGGACGACGTGCAGCCGTCGCTCCTGGGCACGACCCTGCTCGACCCCGCGGAACGCGAGAGCCAGGAGGAACTGGGCTTCCAGCCCGGGGAGCTGGGCCTGCCCAAGGCCGCCGATGAGCAGCCCACCGACATGGTGGTGACCAGTGATGACATCGCCGAGCTGGTCTCGCTGTGGACGGGCGTGCCGATCATGGCCATTGCCGAGGAAGAGTCGGATCGCTTGCTGCGCATGGAAGAGAGCCTGCGCGGCCGCATCGTTGGCCAAGACGACGCCATCCGCATCCTGGCGCGGGCCGTGCGCCGGGCGCGGGCCGGGCTCAAGGATCCCCGCCGCCCGGTCGGTTCCTTTGTGTTCGTGGGGCCTACCGGCGTTGGCAAGACGGAGCTCTGCAAGGCCCTGGCAGAGTTCATGTTCGGCAACGACGAGGCTCTGATGCAGTACGACATGTCCGAGTTCATGGAGCGGCACACCGTGTCGCGCCTGGTGGGTGCGCCTCCCGGCTATGTCGGCTATGAGGAGGCCGGGCAGCTGACCGAGGCCGTCCGGCGCCGGCCCTACTCGGTGATCTGCTTTGACGAGGTGGAAAAGGCCCACCCGGATGCCCACAACATGCTCCTGCAGATCATGGAGGAGGGGCAGCTGTCGGACGCCAAGGGGCGCAAGGTCGATTTCCGCAACACCATCATCATCATGACCACCAACATCGGCAGCGCGGCCATCCTGCGCGATGCCGCCTTTGGCTTTGGCACGCCCGCGGAAGAACACAGCCGCGATGCGGAGGACCGCGACATGCGCGGCAAGCTGAACAAGGAGCTGAAGAGGCTCTTCCGCCCCGAGTTCCTGAACCGCATCGACGAGGTCGTGTACTTTCACAAGCTGGAAAGGCAGCATATTGCCCAGATCGTCGATATCCAGGTGGCGCGGCTCAATGAGCGCCTGGCCGACAACGGCATCCGCCTGGAACTGACGGAGGCTGCCCGCGAGCTGCTCGTCAACGAGGGGTACGATCCGCAGTTCGGCGCGCGGCCGCTGCGCCGGGCCGTCCAGCGCCTGCTCGAGGATCCGCTGGCCGAGAAGGTGCTCGAACACGGCTTTGCGGAGGGAGACGTCGTGCTGGCCGATGCCCAGGAGGGCGCGATCGTGTTGCGGCCGGCCGCCGCGGAGCCGGAGCCCGCCCCACTGCTTTCCGACGGCAACTAGAAAAGGACGGCATGGCCAGGGTACGATCGCGCTACGTGTGCCAGTCTTGCGGCGCCACCCAGCCCGGCTGGATGGGCCGCTGCCCCGAGTGCGGGGAGTGGAATACGCTCGTAGAGACGGTGGTAGAGGCGCCCACAGCGGGCGCCCCTGCCACCGCTCAGGTTCTGATCCGGAACAAGCCCCTGCCCCTGTCTGAGATCGCCACCCAGCGCGACGAGCACCTGCCGGTGCCGATGGAGGAACTGAGCCGGGTGCTGGGCGGGGGGATCGTGCCGGGGTCCGTCACGCTGCTGAGCGGCGACCCGGGCATTGGCAAGTCCACCCTGCTGTTGCAGCTGGCGGCGATGCTCTGCGTAGATGACACGCGCGTCCTGTACGTGTCTGGCGAGGAATCGGTACAGCAGGTGCACATGCGCGCCAGGCGGCTGGGGATTCGCTCGCCACAGCTATACCTCTCTGCCGAGACCAGCCTGGAGCAGATCCTGGCCCAGATCGAGGACCTCAAGCCGGTCGTGGCGGTGGTTGACTCGGTGCAGGCCATCCACATGGAAGGGCTGGCCTCTTCCTCGGGCAGCGTCAGCCAGGTGCGTGAGTGTGCCGTGGCGCTGGCGCACCTGGCCAAGACCCTGAACGTGGCCGTGTTTCTCATCGGCCACGTGACCAAGGCGGGCAGCATCGCCGGCCCGCGCGTGCTGGAGCACGTGGTCGACACGGTCCTCTACATGGAGGGCGAGCGCTTTCACTCTTACCGGCTGCTGCGCAGCGTCAAGAACCGCTTCGGCTCCACCGACGAGGTGGGCGTCTTTGAGATGCGCGAAGACGGCCTGGTACAGGTTCCCAACCCCTCGGAGGTGTTCCTGGCAGAGCGCCTGGAGCACGCCACCGGCTCCGCCATCGCCATCACCATGGAAGGTACCCGCCCCATCCTCGTGGAGGTACAGGCCCTGGTGAGCCCCAGCAACCTGGCCTATCCGCGCCGTACGGGGAACGGTGTGGAGGCCAACCGCCTCCAGCTCCTCGCCGCCGTGCTGACCAAACGCGCCGGTCTGCGCCTCAACGATCAGGACGTATTCGTGAACGTCGTTGGCGGGCTGCGCGTGCACGAGCCGGCCATCGACCTCGCCGTGGCTGCCGCCATCGCCTCTGGGTACTATGGCCGGCCGCTGCACGACGACCTGGCCGTCTTTGGCGAGGTGGGGCTGGCGGGCGAGCTACGCAGCGTTGGGCATATCGAGCGGCGCCTGCGCGAATCCGCCAAGCTAGGGTTTGGGCGGGTGTTGATGCCGCGCATCAAAGACGACCGCGCCCTGCCGCGCGGGGAGGCCCGCACGGTCATGGCCCGCACCCTGGTGGAAGCCATCGACGTCGCGCTGCAATCGTAAAAGGCCGGGCGCGGCCCGCGCTTGCCGGGCCGTGCGTGGGCCTTCTCCCCAGCGGTGGGCGCTCCGCCCGCCAACCACGTTGACAAATCGCATGCCGCATGTTACCATCGGTACTGATGCCGTTTGCAGTATAGACCAAACAGGCCTGCTCTTGGGCCTGCTTGGCCTTTTGTTATTTTTTAGTCCGGGAATAGGCGCCTGCAGGCCCTGGTCCTGGACGTGACGGCATCCGTTGCGGCGCGGGCCGCGCCTGTCCGTCGGGAGGAGCGTTCATGTCTCTGGACCTCGTGGTGCGCCTCACGGTCATGCTGGCGGCGGCAGCGTTGGGCTGGGAGGTGGGCAGGGTCCTCGCGAGCCTGAGTGCTGCAGCGCGGGGCCCCCTCCAGGTGATGGCCTACCAGGGCCTGGCCGCGACTCTGGCGGGCGGGGTGGGCTTTGCGGCGGGGCCGTGGCTCACGGCCCGACCCTACGCCCGCCTGCGCAACAGGCTGGCGGCGCTGCCGCCGCGCACGTTGGTGCTGGGGTTGGTGGGTGCCTTCGTCGGGCTAGCCCTGGGTGCGCTGCTGGCGGTGCCCCTGGCCATGCTGCCGGGTGCCGTGGGGACGGTGGCGCCGCTGGTAGGTGCCCTGCCTCTGGCGGGGCTCGGCGCGGTGACGCTGGTGCGACGCGACCGCGAGGTCCTCTCTGTGCTGGGGCTTGCCGTTGGCCAGGAGGCCATCAAGCGCAAGCGCAACGTGGTGCTCTTGGATACCAGCGTGATCATCGACGGCCGCATCGCCGACGTGGCCCGCACCGGCTTTGTCGCCGGCGTGATGCTGGTGCCCCGTTTTGTGCTCGACGAACTGCAGCGCATTGCCGACTCACCCGACGTGCTGCGGCGCAACCGCGGCCGCCGCGGGCTGGACATCCTGAACACCCTCCAGAAGGACGGCGCGACGCGGCTGGAGATCTCGGCGATGGATGCTCCCGACGTGCCCGAGGTCGACGGCAAGCTCGTGGCTCTGGCGCGTCGACTCGATTGTCCGATCCTGACAAACGACTATAATCTGAACCGCGTTGCGGAGTTGCAGGGCGTCTCCGTCCTGAACGTCAATGAGCTGGCCAATGCCGTCAAGGTGGTGGTGCTGCCCGGAGAGGTCCTCAACGTGCAGATCATCCAGGACGGCAAAGAAGTCGGCCAAGGGGTGGCCTATCTCGACGACGGCACTATGGTTGTGGTCGAGGAGGGGCGTCGCCTGATGGGCCAGAGCGTTGACATCGTCGTGACGCGCGTGTTGCAGACCGTGGCCGGGCGTATGGTGTTTGGGCACCCACAGAATGGTAAGCGCTGACGATCGAACCAACCCCGGGGTGAGCGCTCCACACACCCCGCGCACCATCCCATATACGATCCTCCATCCATCCCGCTGCATCTGTCGGATGGGGTACGGCCGCGTGGCCGTGCCCCGCTCCGCAGTCCCCGCGGAATTCTAAGGTTCCCCGCTGCCCGAACAGCAACCGAGGTACGTGAGATGACCCTACGAGTGTACAACTCCCTCTCGCGGGAGAAAGAAGAGTTCGTGCCCCTGCGGCCCGGCGCGGTGCATATGTACGTGTGCGGGCCGACGGTCTATGACCATTCGCACCTGGGCCACGGCAAAACCTACGTGAACTTTGACACGATGGTCCGCTACCTGCGCTACCTGGGCTACCGCGTGCTCTATGTGCAGAACATCACCGACGTCGGCCACATCCTGGATACTGGCGAGGACCGCATGGTCCGCGGGGCCAGGCGCGAGAACGTCCACCCCATGGAGCTGGCCGAGACGTACACCCGCGAGTACTTTCGCGACATGGACCGCCTGAATGTGCTGCGGCCGAGCATCTCTCCGCGCGCCACCGGGCACGTGCCGGAGATGATCGAGCTGGTCAAGACGTTGATCGCCAGAGGCCACGCCTACGAGGTGGACGGGTCGGTGTACTTTTCCGTGGCCAGCGACCCGAACTATGGGAAGCTATCCGGGCGGCGGCTCGACGAGTCTCTGTCGGGCACTCGCGTGGACGCGCGCGATGAGAAGCGCGACCCGGCCGACTTTGCCCTGTGGAAAAGGGCCGATGCCGAACACATCATGCGCTGGCCCAGCCCCTGGGGCGAGGGGTACCCCGGCTGGCACATCGAGTGCTCGGTGATGTCGACCAAGTACTTGGGGCAGCCGTTTGACATCCACGGTGGCGGCGTGGAGAACAAGTTCCCCCACCACGAATGCGAGATCGCCCAGGCCGAGTGC
>JAAZBY010000145.1 GCA_012513595.1 Chloroflexota bacterium | reverse complement strand
CGGTGGAGAACCACATGCCCCAGGTCATCATCATCGACGAGATCGGCAACGAGTACGAGGCGGCCGCCGCACGCACCATCGCCGAGCGCGGAGTCCAGCTGGTGGGCACCGCCCACGGCAACACGCTCGACAACCTGATGATGAACCCCACCCTGAGCGACCTGGTGGGCGGCATCCAGACGGTGACCCTGAGCGACGAGGAAGCCCGCCGACGCGGCACCCAAAAGTCGGTGCTCGAGCGCAAGTCTCCGCCCACCTTTAGCGTCGTGGTGGAGATTCAGGCTTTCGACCGCGTCGCCGTCCGGCACGACGTGGCCGCCGCCGTTGACGCGGCCCTGCGCGGGCGTGCCCTCGAGGCCGAGATCCGTACCCGGCTGCCGGACGGCGAGATCGAAAGGACCACGGTCGCCACTCCGGAGCCGGACCTGGCCCATCGTGCCGCCGGCGCACCGGAGGCCATAGCGGCAGCCGAGTCGCCGGTGCCGGCCGTCCGCGAGTGGCTGCGCGAGGGGGGGCCGGCCTCGCCGCTGCGGATTCTGCCCTACGGGCTGAACCAGAACCGCATCCGGCAGGCCAGCAGGAACCTGGGTCTGCCGATCATCCTGGTGAGCGATCTGAGCGAGGCCGACGTGCTCTTTACCCTGCGCACCTACTACCGCCAGCGGCCCCACATCATCTCGGAGGCCGAGCGCAAGTCGGTGCCTGTATACGTCCTGCGCAACAACACCACCGAACAGATGGAGAACTATCTGGCGGAGATCTTTGGCCTGCGGCTACAGACCGACCCGCAGGAGGTGGCCGTGGCCGAGGTGCGCCAGGCCATCAAGAACGTCAAGAGCGGCCGTAGCCGCTCGGTGCAGCTCTCGCCGCAGGATGCCTCGCTGCGCAAGGTACAACACGACCTCGTGCGTGAGGCCGATCTTCTCTCGCGCAGCTCGGGCACTGAGCCCCGCCGGCGCGTTACCGTGTATGCTGGCCGTTGAGGGGGACCTCCTGTGGGCGTTCTGATCACGCTGGAAGGGTCGGAGGGGAGCGGCAAATCCACCCAGTTGGCCCTGCTGCATCAGGCCCTCGAGGAGCGCGGTGTGCCCGCTCTCTTTACGCGGGAACCGGGTGGCACGCCGATCGGTGAGCAGATCCGCGCCGTGCTGCACGACCCGCGCAATCGCGCCATGGTCGCCGAGGCCGAGATCCTGCTCTACAGCGCCTCACGGGCCCAGCACGTCGCCGAGACGATCCGCCCGGCCTTGGCCCGCGGCATGTTGGTGGTGTCCGACCGCTTCAGCGAGGCCACTATGGCCTATCAGGGCTATGGGCGCGGCCTCGACCTGGGCGCGCTGGAGCGGATCACCCGGTTCGCCACGGGAGGGCTGCAGCCCGACCTGGTTATCTACCTGGATATCGACATCGAGGTGGGCCTGCAGCGCAAGCGCAACGATCAAGACGGCGAATGGAACCGCATGGACCAGCAGAGCCTCGACTTTTACCGGAGGGTACGCGCCGGGTACCTGGAGTTGGCCCGTCAGCGGGCCGACCATTGGCTGGTGCTTGACGGCTCCTTGCCGATCGAGACGGTTCATGCCACAATCCTGGCGCACGTCATGGCCCTGGTCGGCGGCGCCCCGCCGGGCGCCGCTGCGGTACAGGCAGGCCCTGTTCCGGGTCCACATCATCATGGGGGGTAACGACGCATCATGACAATGAAGCTCTTGGTCAGTATCGTGCACTCGGACGACGCGGACGGCCTGATGGGGGCTCTGCGCGATGGCGGCTACTCGTCAACCAAGATCAGCACAACCGGCGGGTTCCTGCGTGAGGGCAATGCCACCATCCTGGTCGGAACCGAGGAGGCCAATGTCCAGGGCGTCATGGACATCATCAAGCGCAACTGCCACACGCGCACGATGTACGTGAACCCTCTGCCGCCGGTCATGGAGCCGGGAGAGCTATACATGCCCAACCCGGTTGAGGTGCAGGTGGGCGGGGCGGTGATCTTTGTCCTGGATGTGGAACGCCTCATCAAGTTCTAGAGGCAGCCGTTCGATCGTCTCCGCGGTTCGGTGGGCGGGGGCCTGCACGCCTCCGCCGGCCGAGCCGCGGCGCGTCTTGCCGAAAGGACCAACGTTGACGAGCATCACACCGGTCGTTGCCCAGCCTGAGCGTCGACCTGATCCGGAGACTGCCGCCCTGCTACAGCGCTTTGTCTCTCCACCGCCGCTCATGGTCGTGTTTTCGGGCCCGGCCGGCGTGGGCAAAGACTCCGTCTTG
>JAAZBY010000144.1 GCA_012513595.1 Chloroflexota bacterium | reverse complement strand
GTCTTCTTGGCCATGGGTGTTCCTCCTCCTGCTAGACTTTCCCCGCGTACTCCAGCGTCAAGACGACCTTGCCGCCTTTCGAGACCTTCTTGCCCACCACGTTCCAGTTCAGGTTCCGGGCGAACAGCACCTCGTGCTCCCCGGTGTACTGCGAATGGTAGCCCGGCAGGGTGTTCAGGTGGATCATCGGCACCCCGGCCGGCACCCGGTAGACCAGGGCCACGCCGTACCCCTCCCCCTTGTTATAGTTCGCCGCGGCGTCGTAGCCCTTGGCGGTATACACGTCCCCCACGTTGAGCCCCGACAACGTGTGGTGGTGGCTGGTGTGGCGCACCGCGATAAAGCTCGTCGGGGCCACCGACTTGGGGTTCGCAAAGGCGGCGTCCAGGTTCTTGATGTACTTGTCCACGCTGCTGCCCGGAGAGGGCGTCTGGCCGCCCCACAAGGTCTGGTTGATCGCCCCGAACTTGCCGTCCTGCCAGGCGCTCACCGCGGAGAGTTGGGTCTTGTTCAGGTCCGGCCCCCCGCCGGCGGCAGCGAAAGCGCTCTTGAGTCCCGACTCGGCCTCATGTCCACTGTGCCAGTGACTGTGCTGCGCGGTCCAGTCCGGCGCGGCGTTGTCGTAGGCCCCCTTGGCCAGTTCCTTCTTGATCTTCAGGGCCTCGGTGGAGGCGGTCGCCGAGTAGGTGCCGTTCTTGATCTGGTAGATGAGGTCGTGGATTTCCTGAGCCTCATCCGCGCTCACCTTGCCGGAGGCAATCTTGGCGCCCCACACCTTGTCCTGGGCCAGGGTCTGGAGGGCCTGCACGGCATCCTGTTCCGTGGCAAAGTGCCCGACCGTCTTCTTGGTGCCCTCGATGGTCAGGGCGTAGGGCGTCTGTCCGTTGTTGGAGCCCGCCGGGGAGGAAGCGTGCACCGCCATGCCGCCGGCGCTCTGGGCCTCCAGGGCCGTGGAGCCAAACGTGATGGTGGACTGGGCGGGCGTCACGCCCGCGGTGGGCGTCGTGATCTCCTTCCCCAAGGCGTTGGCATCGGCGATGGCTTGGTCGATGTCGGTCGCCGCCTTCTTAGCGACCTCCGCCGCCGCTTGCTGGGCGTTGTACTTTTTCTCCGCCGCGGCGGCCTTCTTCTCCAGGTGCAACGACACCGCCGCCATGTTCCCCTCGGCGACGGCCTGCTTGAGCGCCGTGATCCCCTCGGGGCTCACGCTCTTCATGTCCTGGAACCCCCAGTCCGCCAGTTCGTTCATCTTGTGCATGGCGGCCAACGCCTCGGCCTGCGTCTTGAACGTCGCCCCGGTGCTCACGCCGGTGGCCCCATGGGCTACGACCCACTGGCCGGACTCCGCGTTCTTGTACACCGCCAGGCCGCCCTCGGTGGTAGCCTTGACCACGTTGCCGTTGGAGAGCGTCAGGCTGCCCTTCTTGTTCGTCCAGAGGAGCCCCTCCTTGGGCGTCACGTCATAGTACGTGGGCGCGGGCGTCGCCGACGGTGAGGCCTTCTTGGCCTTGGCCGGCTCGTAGTAGCCGACCAGTTTGTCGGAGAGAAAGTCCTTGGCCCCGGCCATGTCGCTGGCGAACACGCCCTGGATCCCCTTGACCACGGCGGCGGGGTCCTGCCCCACGTCGGACGCCCACTTGGCCAGTTGCTCCTTGGTCAGGACGATCTTTTGCCCGGCGTACTTGCCGCTGGTCGGCTTGACCCAGATTGCTCCACTTGCTGCCATCGCGCTCTCCTACACCAGGTCAAAGATGGTGGGTTCGGGGGCCGGCGCGGCCTTGGCCGTGCGCTTCTTGGGCGCTGCCTTCTTGGGCAGCAGGGCGGCCATCGGCAGGTTCGCGTACACCTGCTGTTGCACCGTGGCCATGGCGGTCTTAGCCGCCTCGGGCGTCGCCGCGCCGCTAGAGGCCAGGAAGTTCCAGTCGGCCTGGGAGTTCAGGTACTGCATCGCCTGGAACGCTTCCCGCTGGCTCTTGATCCCCTGGTTGACGGAGAGCCCCGACGCGAGGTGCGTGACGGTCCAGGTCTCTTCCTG
>JAAZBY010000143.1 GCA_012513595.1 Chloroflexota bacterium | reverse complement strand
GCAACGGGATGCCGCTGGCTGGCCCAGTGCTCTTGGAGCCCGTTTACACCATTACGGTGACCGTCCCTGAGGACTCGATGGGTGATATCCTCGGTGACCTGAACACCCGGCGGGCCAGGGTGCAGGGAATGGAAAACGTCCGCGGTAACGGCGTGGTGACGGCACAGGTTCCCCTGGCTGAGATCCAGCGCTACGCGACGGACCTGCGCTCGATGACTCAGGGCCGCGGGTACTTTGCCATGCAGTTCTCGCACTATGATATCGTCCCGAGCCACCTCGTCGACCAGGTCGCCGAGGAAGCCCGGAAGCGCCAGGAAAAGAGCCGCGAATAGTTGCCGATAAGGTGTCAGGATGCGAGGGGCGAATGGCCGCTGTAGTGGTCGCTCGCCCCTCTTTTGCCAGGGGCCACCCGGGGAGAGACCGTTGATCAAGGTCGACCTGCATGTGCACACCTCCTACTCGGCGGACTCGCTGACCCTGCTCGCACACGTCGACGGTCATGCCAGGCGTCGGGGCCTGAGCGCCGTGGCCATCACGGACCATAACAGCATCCAGGGCGCCCTGCGCCTGCAGCAAGAGACCGACCTGCTCATCATCGTGGGCGAGGAGATCCGCACGTCGCAGGGAGAGATCATCGGCCTCTTTCTGCAGGAGCACATCCCGCCGGGCCTCTCCCCGCGCGAGACGGTGCGCCTCATCCGAGAACAGCATGGCATCGTCTGTATACCCCACCCCGTCGACCGCTTCCGCGGCTCCGCGCTGCAGCCTGCCGCGCTGGAGGAGATCCACCCCGAGGTCGACGCCATCGAGGTGTTCAACGCGCGCAACTCCTTTGGCGCCGACAACCGCCTGGCTCGCGGGCTGGCGGAGCGCTATGGCCTCCTCGCCACCGGCGGGAGCGACGCCCACCACCCGAGCGAGATTGGCCGAGTCTACGTCGAGATGCCCGCTTTCGCCTGCCGCGACAGCTTCCTGGCCAGCCTGGCCAAGGGGCAGGTGCGCGGGCATCTGTCGCTGCCGCTGGTACACGTCGCCAGCACCTACGCGAGAGTGGCGAAGAACCTGCGCGCCGAGAGGGTCCCCTCCCGCTGATAGGGTTCCGCCAACAGGGGCATCGTTCAAAGGAGCCAGCCATGCGCATCGGAGTGATCTCTGACATCCATGACAACGTCTGGGCCCTGGAGGAAGGGTTGCGCCACCTACAGGGGTGTGGGGCGCTCCTCTGCCTGGGCGACCTGTGTTCGCCCTTTACGATCTCCGAGATCGCCAAAGGCTTTGCCGGGCCGGTACACGTCGTCTGGGGGAACAACGACGGTGACAAGCTGCTGATCACGCGCAACGCCGACAAGGCCGGCAACGTGTCGCTCCACGGAGAGATCGCCATCCTCGACCTCGGCGGGCGCTCCGTGGTCCTGACCCACCATTACGACGTGGCCAAGGCCATTGCCGACGGCCAGAGCCACGACCTGGTCTGTTACGGGCACAACCACCGCCGGCGAATCGACCAGGTAGGGCGGACCGTACTGCTGAACCCTGGCGAGGTGATGGGCCGCTTTGGGGTGCGCTCCGCGGCTATCTACGACACCGACACCTGCCAGGCCGAGATCATCGAGTTCTAGCACGCCCGACCAGGGCGACGTTGTCCTTCGGTTCAGGCGGCCGGTACTTACGACCTCCCCAATCGCGAAACCCTGGGCACGCCGCTGCGTAATGCCTATGAACGCCAGCTACGCCCACGGCCGCCGTGGCAGCAGAGGAGATACGGGTGGACGCCGATCAGGAGCGTCTATGGGTCCTGCGCGCCAGATCCGGTGATCCCGAGGCCTTCACGAAACTGGTGGAGGCATATCAGAATCCCGTCTATAACCTGGCCTATCGGATGTTGGGCAGCCCCACCGAGGCCCAGGACGCCGCGCAGGAGACTTTTCTGCGGGTATATACGCGGCTTGACACCTACGACCCTCAGCGCAAGTTCTCCTCGTGGATCCTCTCGGTCGCTTCGCATCACTGTATTGACCGGCTCCGCCGGCAGCGTGGCAACACCGTCTCGATGGAAGAGATCATGTCCTGGCGGTGGATTCCTGACGAGAAGCCCAAGCCCGAAGAGCGCACCCTGGCCGCTGAGCAGAACGCAGCGATTCGCCGGCTGCTGATGGAGCTTCCCGAGCAGTACCGCCTGGCCATCGTCCTGCGCTACTGGCACGATCAGTCGTACGAGGAGATCGCCGAGATGACCGGTTCTTCGGTCAGCGCCGTCAAGTCTCGCCTGCACCGTGCCAGGCAGCAGATGGCCGTCATGCTGGCGGAAATGCAAAAGGCCACAGTGGCCGAACACGAGAGCCAAAGGAGGGTGCCAGACAATGCGTTGTCCAGAGGCATCTGAGCTGGTTTCACAACGACTGGACGGGGCACTCTCTGCGGAGGCGGACGCTTCCCTGGCCGAGCACCTGGGCGAGTGCCCGGACTGCAGCCTTGAGGCGGAGATGCTCTCTCGGCTGGACATGTTCCTGACCAGTGCCCCTCCGGTGGCGCCGGCGCCCTTCTTTGCCCAGCGGGTAATGGCCCGCGTGCAGAGGCGCCGCCGCTGGGTGGCCATCATACAGGGCGGCCTGGTGCTGCTCTTGGCCATGGCCGTGGGCCAATCAGCCTTCCTGCTGCCGCTGCTCAGCCCGGCGTCGCCGGTCGGCGGCCTGGCGCGCAGCTCGCCCTTCATCAGTGCCATGGCCGGCCTGCTGGTCCGCGTGGTCGGGCTGGCTTCCACATTGCTGGGGGCCGGAGCGCGCCTGGGCGAGGCCCTTGTGGGCGCGCCGGCCTACCTGGCCCTGGCCGGGCTGATGCTCTTCGCAGCGGTCCTGGCCCTGGTATGGCTGAAGGCCGTCGGCCGGGCATCGCTGGCAATCGCCAGGCAGACCTCGTGAGGACGAGGTGTTCCATGACTACCGTTCGACACAGCGCGCACGCGCGGAGGAACCTATGCGAGCCTTGAGGTGGGCAACCATCATCCTGTTGCTGGCCACAGCCGTGCTGCCGCTGCCGGCCCTGGCCGATAGTGGGGGCACCAGCGCCTCGTTCGGCCGCGACGTGGTCGTAGCAGAGGGTGAGCGGCTGGTTGGCGACCTGCTGGCTTTCGGTGGCAACGTCCACCTGATGCCCGGCGCCGTTGTCGATGGCAACGTGATGACCATCGGCTCCGCCGTCACCGTCGAGGGACGCGTGGAGGGAGACGTGGTCGCCATGGGTGGCAGGGTCACGCTGCAGTCCAGCGCGGCGGTTATCGGTGACCTGATCGTCTTCGGCGACCTGAACCGCGAGCGCGGCGCCCTGGTGAGGGGCAGCGTGATCGAGGGGCTGGAGGCCGCCGCGCACTTTCCTGGCATCTCCCGGGCCACCGCGGTGCCGCCCCGGCAGGGCACCGGCCCCTCCACCGAGCCAGCGCCCGCGGCTCCCGCTGGCCCCGTGCCGACGGCAGTGCGCGGGTCCACGGGGCTAGGCCGCAGCCTCGGCGTTCTGGTGGTGGCGGTGCTCATGGCGGCCCTGCTGGCGACTCTGCTACCGGGGGCGCTCCACCGTACCAGCGACGTGATGCGCACCAACTGGGGCCTCAGCCTGGGGATCGGCGCCCTGACGGTGGTCCTTGCGGTACTGCTGACCGTCGTGTTCGCCGTGCTCGTCCTCGTGTGTGTGGGGCTGCCTCTTCTCGTGGTGCTGGGGGTGGCTTTCCTCGGGGGCGCCCTGCTCGGCTGGGCAGCAGCCGGGCAGATCGTCGGGCAGTTTCTGGCGCCCCGCCTGCGCGTACACCGGCCCACCCCCTTGGTTGAGACCGTCCTGGGTACCACGGTGATCACCATCGCCACCATGGTCCCCTGCGTAGGGCCAGGCCTGGGCCTGGGGCTGCTATGTTGGGGCCTGGGCGGGGCCGTCCTGGGCAACACTGAGACCCTGCGTGGCCTGCCCGCCCCCCTGCCGGCGCGCCCGCCACGAACGCCGACGCCCCCGACGGCGGGGCCGGCCGACCAGGCCGCCAGCGCCGACGCCGCGCAAAAGGGAGACACCAAGCCACTGGACACTACCCGCTGGCCCTTCGTGCCGGACGACGAGGACCCCGGCACCCATCAGTAGGTATGCCAGGCACAACACACCGGCCCAGAGCATGCTCTGGGCCGGTGTGCCATCTTCCCGACATCTTCGGCCGGCGTTCCGTGCTTTGCCGACTCGTCGTGGGGCGACCGTGCGTCCCTTGCGGATTCCTGCCACAAGTAGATAGCAGGCCACGATCGTAGTATACTTGGCTAACGCAGGAGTGAGGGAAGACGCATGACAACGCGGGCCTATCGTCTGAGGACACGCTTGCCACTTGTCATAGTGGCCGGCCTGGTCTTTCTGCAGATCTTCTCGCCGACCCCTGCCACCAAGTTCGTCCTGTGGGGCCTGGCCGGGGCGCTCCTGGTCTCCTACGTGTGGGTCCGCGTGATGACCCGCGGGCTGGTCGTCAAGCGAGAGAGGCGACACGGCTGGGCCCAGGTCGGCGACGTCCTCGAAGAGCGCTTTATCATGCACAATCACTCCTGGGTGGCCGTTCCCTGGGCGGAAGTGCGTGACTATAGCAACCTGCCCGGTTACTCCGCCAGCCGGGCCGTGGGTTTGGGCGCCCGGCGCTTCTCTCGCTGGGAGAAGCGTTGCCTGTGTACCCAGCGCGGCGTCTTTACCCTCGGGCCCATCGAGATCACCATGGGCGACCCCTTTGGCCTCTTTGAGGCCTCGGTGCGGCACAACTACTCCGAGACGTTCGTCGTCTACCCAGCCATCGCCCGACTGCCGATGCTGCTGCGGCCCAAGGGGGTCTCGCGCGGCTCGGGGCGTGCCAACATGCGCTCGATGGACCTCACCACCAATGCCTCCTCGGTACGCTCGTACATCCCCGGGGATGCCCTCAACCGCATTCACTGGCGCACCACTGCCCGCCGCACCATGCCCGACCAGGAGGAGCTGTACGTCCGCGAGTACGACATCGAGCCCTCCGGTGACGTGTGGCTGATCCTGGACCTACAGGCCGAGGTACAGGCCGGCGAGGGGTTGCTGTCCACCGAGGAGTACGGCGTCATCCTGGCCGCCTCGCTGGCCGACCAGCTGATCGCCGGGCAGCACGCCGTCGGCCTGGTGGCCTACGGGCAAGAGCCGATCGTCCTCTGGCCGCAGAAGGGACGGCACCAGCTGTGGGAGGTGCTGCGAGTGCTGGCCAGTACCCGTGCCGTGGGAGAACGCCCCATCGGCGAGGTGCTCCGCCTTACCCAGCACGTGCTTGGCCGGGGGATGTCTGCGGCGCTCATCACCCCCTCGACGACGGATGACTGGGTCGGGGTGCTGCCGGAACTGCTGATGCGCGGCGTGCACACCACCGCCCTCCTCCTGGACGCGGAGAGTTTCGGCGGCAACCCGGGCGCGCGTGCCTTGGTGCGCACGCTGGCGGACGTCGGCGTCGGCGCCCACATTATCGATCGCGGCATGAAGTTGGAGCAGGCCGGCGTGCAGCCTGAACAGCGCCCCCGCCCCGGCGCGCCAAAGCGCCCGACGGAGACCCCCGAGCAACCCGCCAGCGAGGGCCGCCGGCCACGCTCCCGCTGGATCCCGGTGGGTCAAGGACAGGAATGATGGCAACGGAGCAACGCGCGCGCGCCGATCACAGGGGCGACACCCTGCTGTTCTTCCTTTTC
>JAAZBY010000142.1 GCA_012513595.1 Chloroflexota bacterium | reverse complement strand
TGTGGAAGCGGGTGCTCTCAGGAAGGAGATAGCCATCTCCCCAATCCTGTAAGTTCTGTCAATCCTGTCCGTCTTCCTCCCCAGGCGAGAAGCGGGCCGGGGTCGCGCCATACTGGCCGCAAAGCCCTTTGCTATGGGATCGATTGCTTTCTGGGCACTTTGGCTGCCGAAAGGTTGACAGACATTATCTGCCGACATACGATATCTTGTCGTGGGCGTTCCTTGTTGGTAAGTTCTGTTTCCCCCTGCACGGGCGACGCGCCGGCGCCCGTTGGCGGGCCAAGTCATTTGGTCGCATGCTGCAGGTGACCCGATGGGCAAACGATGTCCAGCCTCGTCGGTTGCGTGGATGCCCGAGAAGGATAGGTGCATCGGAATCCTGGCCCCGCTGGGGCATCTCTTCATTCCGGCCGACCCATGGTACAAGTGGTTGCGCCCCGGGCCGGTCATCCTGACTGTGGCGGCGGTCGCCCACATCCTGCGCGACCATCCCGAGCGGGGTCCCTCACTGGCGGCCTGGGGGCCTGCCATGCGCGCGGCGGTGGAGAACCCCGCGTTCGTAGGCCGACGTCCGGAGTTCAAGACCGACATGCGCCACTGGGTAGTCACCGTCGCCGCGCCGAGCGGCGCGGGGGGGCACCTGCTGGTCGTGGCGATCAGCCTGGCCCGTCCTGACGGCGAAGAGTCGGACGAGCACAGGGTGGTCACCGTGCACGAGGCCAAAGCGGCCTTTTTCGTGCGGCGTGCGACGGGCGGGGAGGCGGTCGTCAAGGAGAGGTGGATCGCTGTGAAACAAAAGACCGGCCGCGAGGCCGGTTCTCTGTAGCTCCGTACGCCGTGCGCCACATCGGCATCTCTTGTGCACCGGGCCAGGCGGAGGGCCCGGGGTTACGTGGGGGGCGGCTTCCCACCTCAGAGCCACAATCACTATACCGCCTCCGGGACAGTATGTCAAGCACTTGGCAGAAACCCGTGCCTGGCCCCGGGAAGGGAAGAGAAGGGAAGAAGGACAGGATTAACAGGATCTACAGGATTTGAAGACTGCTGTGGAAGCGGGTGCTCTCAGGAAGGAGATAGCCATCTCCCCAATCCTGTGAATCCTGTCAATCCTGTCCTTCTTCCTCCCCCTACCGGCAGGCGGCCGGGGCCGCGCTAGGCCATGGTGTCCAGCATGTCCAGCGAGACGGCGTACTGGAGCGGCTTCCCCTCGCGCCAGGCCTCGAACTCGGCGATGACGTAATCCGCCATACGCACGACCTCGTCGCCGATCGAGCCGGCAATGTGCGAGGAGAGCCACACGTTCGGCAGGGTGTACAGGGGAGACCCCGCCTCGGGCGGCTCAGGGTAGGTCACGTCGAGCAGCGCCGATAGGTCTGGCCGCTCGCGCAGGGCGCGGATCAGGTCCGCCTCGACGACCTGCGCCCCGCGGCCGGTGTTGATAAAGACGGCGTGCGGGCGCAGGGCGGCAAAGAGCGGGTAGTTCAGCAGGCCGACGGTGTGCGGGCGGTTGGCCAGATGGTTGGAGACGACCAGCGCCGAGGAAAAGGCCTCTTCGAACGTGACGGCGCGCACGCCGAGCGCCTCGGCCTCGGCAGGGGTCATGTGCTCGGAGCGCACCACCACGTCGAGCCGGAAGGGCTTGAGCAGCTCGATCACCAGCCGCCCGATCATCCCCAGGCCCAGGATGGCCACCGTCTCGCCATAGTTACCGGGGCCGCGGAAGCCGCTGCGCCAGCCTTCGGGGGACTTGGACTGCAGCGTGTTGGTAAAGTAGCCCTTGGTGGCCAGCAGGATCTGGGCCAGGGTGAACTCGGCCACCGGCACGGCGTTGGCGGCCCAGGCGCTGACCACGGTGATGCCCCGCTCAAGGAAGGGGCGGGCAAAGCGCTGCACGCTGCCGGCGCCGTAGAAGACGATCTCCAGGTTGGGCAGGCGGTCGAGTTCCTCGCTGGTCAGCTCGGGGAAGCCCCAGGTGCCAAAGACGGCGCGCACGTCGGCCAGGTTGGCGGCCTGGGCGGCGAAATCGGCGTGCGAGACGACGGACGGGTACAGGTCGGTCGCCGCGGCGACCTGGGCGTAGCGGCCCATGGCGTAGACGCGCTCGATGGCGGCGGGGTTATTGCCAAAGAATGCGGCTCGGATCACGTTGCCACCTCCTCGGGGGCCTGGCTGCGGGACGGGTGCGCGCGGGGGAGTATCGGGCAGGCGGGCGGCGCGGTCAACCGGGGCGGGGGCGCAGGCGAGGCGCCGCATCGGGGGGCGCGGCCGGGCACAACCGGACGGGGGGGCGACATTTGGCAGGAAAGGGCGCTAGCCCCTAGTCAACGGGGCGACACTGTGCTACAGTGGAACGTGTCGATCTCGTGCGGGCCGTCGCCGCTCGCCCGTCCTGAGGAGTACGCCCATGCAGCCGCTTGACGCGCACGACTTCGCCAGCGCCAGGCCCCTCTTTACGGCGGCAACCTATGCGCGCTCGTTTCCTTTCGCCGTGCTCGACGGCCACCACGCCGGCAGCGTCACCGTCGATGCCGAGCCCCCCACGGCCGCGCTGGTGGCGCTGATGGCCGGCTTTCACGTCTTCGGTGGGGATCCCGCCAACGCGGCGTTCCTCCGTGAGGCGGCCGCGCAGACTGTGCGCCGCTCGGCCGACGAGTACGTCCTCTTCCTGCCCCTGGCACAGAGCTGGCGGGCGCCCCTCGAGGCTGCCCTGGACGGCTACGGTGCCTTCTGGGCCGAACGCCTCGAGTTCACGCTGGACCCGGGCGCCGTCGCCGCGCATGGCGACTGGCGCGCGCGCCTACCGTCCGGCGGGCGGCTGCTCCCTTACGACCGCGGGCTGACTGCCTCGGCCCCCGGGGTGGCCGATTTTTGGGGCGGCGGAGAGGCCGGCATCGACCGCTTTCTGGCCCACGGGCTGGGGTGTGCGCTGCTCCTCGACGGGGAGGTGGTCTGCCGGGCGCACACCGTCTTTGTGGGCGATGGGATTGCCGAGACCTCCATCGAGACGGAGGAGCCACACCGCCGCCGGGGGTACGCGCTGACGACGACGCTGGCCTATCTGGAATGGTGCAACGCCCGGTCGCTGCGGCCGTCCTGGTCCTGCTGGGCGCACAACGCCGCCTCGCAGGCGCTGGCCGCGGCGGTGGGCTTTACGGCGCCCGTGGTGGTCCCGGTGCTGGTGGTGAAAAAGGGGGGCGCCGGGGGCTGAGCTCGCTGGCCCCGGTCGGGCGGATGCGGCAGGTCGCCGCGCCCTGTCGTCCCGAGCGCAGCAGCCGGTTTGCCGGCTGGGACCTCGTCTTGGCGTTGCTGTTCGCAAGACCCAGGCAAAGACGAGATTCCTCGCTACGCTCGGAATGACGATGTAGCGCTCGCCGTTCTATGCCAGGCCCGCTGCCGCGCACGTGGCGGACGACGGCTCGCCGCCCGGTCGGGCGGCCGCCTTTTGGGCAGCCAGGCGAGGGAGTTGGCCTATGCCTGTGTCCGCATTTGGTCTCATCGGGCCGCCGGCGCGGCCCTGCTACGCCAACCACGGAGGTCTTGGCCATGTCCTCTCTCCCGCCTGCCGGGCCCGACCACTTCTTCGGCGAGCTGCGCGTCCAGACCTGGCGGCCCTTCACTTACTTTTATGTCGGGGACTCCGCCCCCCTGGCCGACCTGGACCCCCTCCTCGACCGCCTGATGGCCCAGCTGGGCGCGGCCTGCGATGCGGCCGCCGTCCGCCCGCTGGGGCCCGTGGTGCTCCGCTATGGCGCCCAGCCGGAGCGCGGCGCGGACGTCTGGTGGCTGCAGGCCGGCTGCCCGGTGGCCCCCGGCACCGGGGCGTCCCATGGCGCCGCGGTGTGCGACCTGCCGGCCTTTCACTGTGCGGGGATGCTCTACTGGGGCTCGCTCGCGCACATGGGCGAGCTGCACTCCCGCCTGACGGAGGGCCTCCGCGCGCAGGGCCTCCGCGCCGCCGCCGAGGGGCGCGAGTGGTACCTCTATTTCGAGGGCGATGCCTCGCCCAACAACGTCATTATGCTGCAGCGGGGCCTGGCCTAGCCCACGGCGCCGGCCCCGTCTGCGTGATGCTCCCGGGTGAGTGCTCGGTTCGCAAGGAGGGGTCACCATGAACGCCACCAGCGCGCCGCCGTCTTCCGT
>JAAZBY010000141.1 GCA_012513595.1 Chloroflexota bacterium | reverse complement strand
TGGGAGGGATTTGCCAGTGCGGAGCCGGACATCGGCATGTGGCTCAAGGATGCGATGCGTTCCTTGGAGCCCCATCTGCGCGAGATCGAGCGCGCCGGCGGGCTGAGCGAGGAGGGGCTGGCGGGCTTCCGGGGGGCGTTCGGCGACGAGGCTGGCCGCTTCGAGGGCTATGTGCAGGCGTATGGGGGGCTGGTAGTGGCCGCGCGGGTGGCTGCCGAGGCGCAGGTGGCCTATGACGCGGCGGTTGAGGAGGGCGACGAGGAGGCGATCCGGGCGGCCGAGACGCAGCTCGAGACGGCACGGGAGCAGGAACAGGCGGCCCAGCGGCGGGTGGCGGCGGAGCAAGCGCGGATCGCGCAGAGCATGACGGCGGAGGCGCGGCTGGCGCGGGCGGTGGAGGAGCGGTCGCGCCAGGAGGAGGCGGCCGCGGGGCGGGCCGCCCAGCGCGAGGCGGAGGCGGAGGCGCGGCGGGCGGAGGCGGAGGCCAAGCGGGTGGCCGACGCGCGGCTGCGGTGGGAGCTGGCCGTGGCGGAGACGCCCGAGCGGCAGCTAGCCATCTGGCAGCGGGAGCTGGCGGCGACGGAAGAGGGGAGTGCGGAATACTATGACACGCTGACGCGGATTGTGCAGCTGGAACAGCGGATCCGGGACGAGCGGGCGCGTGGCGGGGCGGGCGCGGCCGACTGGGGGGCCGGGATCGGCGACGAGTTGGCGGGGGCCGAGGAGGAACTCCGCAAGGCCGGCGGCGGACTAGATCGGGGGATCGACTGGGGTGGGATCGGGCTGGCGATCGGGCAGAAGCTCCTGGACAAGATCGTCGAGAAGCTTACCGAATGGCCGGCGCGCATCCTGGCCTGGGCGCAGACAGGCGACGCGACCACGGCGCTGTTCGAGGCGGGGACGTTCCTGGCCGACGTGGTACTGAGTGGCCTGCGGGGCATCTTCGGCGGCGATGCAGCAGTGGCGGGCACGCAGGCGTCGATGGAGACGCACCTCAAGCAGGCGGCCTATAACGCCGGGGCCGCCGCCATCGAGATCGGCGGCAAGCTCGCTGAAGGGGTGATCGCCCGCTTCGCAGCAGAGCTCACCGGCGAAGGCACGCCAGACGAGACGATGGCCGCCTGGCAGGCGTCGCGCCAGGACTGGCGGGCGCCTGTGGCCGGCGTGATGACCAAGCTGTTCGGCAACCCGGTGGACGCGGCCATTGTTGCTCAGGCACTCATGGACGTGGCGAACGACGAGGAAGTCGCGGCGGGAGTGCGTGCCGCGGCGAAGGCGCAAGCCGAGCAGTACATCCAAGAGTACGGCCTCAAAGTACACGGTGAGCTGGGCGTGATGACGGAGGAGGCTTTCCGGGCGCAGGCATTGCAGGACGGCATCATCGGCGCAGCGGCAGAGGCTGGCGCCGCGGCGGGCACGGCCATGGGGAACGCGATCAGTGATGCGGCGGAAGAGGCCTTCAAGGCCAACCCGCCGGAGCTCGAGTACATATATCCAGATCCGCCGCCAGGGTACGACAGCCAGAAACCGAAGCGCGGCGGCATCCCCGGCTACGCCTCGGGCGGGCTGGTGACGAAACCGACGCTGGCCTGGATCGGCGAGGAGGGGCCGGAGCTAGTGATCCCGCTGCCGCAGGGTATTCCGGCGGCGAGCAGCCTGCCACCGGTGGGGCGCGGTGGCGACACGTACGTGACGGTACATATCGACGCGCGCGGGGCGAACGCCGGGGAAGTGAAACGGGGGGTGTTGGCGGGGTTGCGCGCGGCGGGGGTGACGCCCTAATGGCCACCATGATCGACCGGTTTGGCGCGGCCTACGCATCGGCCACGGAGCTCCCGACGCTGGACGGCTCGCAGCCGCAGGGGGCCGGACCGGTGGCGTCTTCGCTCGTGCGGCTGCCCGGAGGCGGGGCCTACGACTGGCGGGGCAGCGACCGGGCGCGCCGGGAGGCGGAGACCATGCGCCTCAAGGGCGTGTGGGTGGCGGAGTCGATCGCGGCGATGGAGACGAAACTCGCCGTGCTGCGGGCTCTGGTGGGCACGCGAGACAGGCTGTGGCGCTCCAACGGCACGGCGCAGCACTGGAGGGTGGCACGTCTCCTCGAGCTCAAAAGCGACCTGGCTGCAGGGATGGCCGTGGACGCGCTGCTGGAGTTCACCTTTGAGACATTGCCGGGCCCCTGGAACGGCACCGCCCGCACGGTGAACGCCACGCTGGATGCCAGCCCCAAGACGGTGGCGTGCACGAACAGCGGCAACCTGCGTGTGACGGACCCGGTCGTGACCGTTACGGCGGCGGGCTCGCCGATCACCGTCGTGCGGGTGCGCGTGACCGGGGTGACGGACCTGCAGTGGACGGGGGCGCTCGCCGTTGGGCAGAGCCTAGTGATCGACTGTGGGGCACGGACGGTGCGGGCAGGCGGCGCGGACGCCTACAGCGGCATCACTTATCTCTCGGGGCACACCGTCCCGGAGTGGCTGCGGCTACAACCGGGGGCTAACAGTGTGCTCATCTACCGGACGGGGGGATCGGCGGCAAGCACTGCGAAGGTCGAGTATAGCGACGGGTGGGCGTAGCGATGGAGTTCTGGGTGGACATCGAGGACGCGGCGGGCAACAGGCTCGGCGCGGGGCCGATCACCTCGGCGGCAGAGTGGCGGAGCTCGCCGCGCCTAGATGAGGCGGGCGAGTTCTCGTTCAGCATGCCGGCGGCGGACCCGCAAGCTGCGCTCCTGGCTAACCGGCGCATCGCGCGCTGCTGGGCGGTGGTCGATGGCGCGGTGAAGCAGATTAGTGCGGGGATCATCGACACCATCGAGGTCGAGCCCGGCGAGCCGACCATGCTGCGCGTCTCGGGCCCGGACCTCCTCGCCGAGCTGGCGGGGCGGACGATCCCTCGCCTGACCGTCTGCGAGCAGGCACTGCAATACCTGACGTTGAACATGGATACTGGCCATTGGCGCGGGTCGGTACGCTGGATCAGCAACCGCTACGGGGCGACCTTCGACGTGGACCTGCCGGCCGCCCACGACGCGGTGGTCGAGGCGGGGGGCGAGCTGATCACGATGTGGTCAGAGGGCGACCCCAACATCGAGTACCTCTATGTAGGCTGCGACGCGCGCTTTGACTATGTGCGCATCTGGCTGGGCGACTACCT
>JAAZBY010000140.1 GCA_012513595.1 Chloroflexota bacterium | reverse complement strand
GCAGCGCTCTCCCGCGAGGTGCGTGAGTGATCAGGCCTTTCGGTTTGCACGACATCACCGTGATGAGGCAGCTTCAAAAGCAGAGCGTGCCGCTGGACCTGCGCCGGCAGGTGCTCTATCGGGATGCTCCGGCTCGCGCCGCCCTGATCGGTTACCTCACCCACCATCGCCTGGGGCCGCTGACCTGGCTCTATGACCCCTCCGCTACACCGGGGACCCGCAAGCATTTGCCCAGGTGTGGTCGGTGCCCGATCGGTCTGACTGGACCCTGAGCCGCATGGCTCCGGCGCTGGATGGGGACGAGGCCGCCGCCGAAACCTGGCGTGTGATACTGCACGAGCTGGTGCGCCAGGCGGCAGACTATGGCGTGTTCCGCATCGTGACCCGCGTGGACGAGGGCTCACCGGCCGAGCAGGTCCTGCGCAGCAGCGGCTATGTGGTCACGACGCGCCACGAGCTATTCCGTCTGAACACCGTGCCCGAGCTGGCCGCCTACCCGAGGCCGCTCCGGCCAGCGCTGCCGCAGGACGACTGGGCCCTGGGGGAGCTCTACCGTCAGGTGGTGCCCCGCGCCGTGCAGGAGGCGGAGACCTCTTTCTCCCATGCCTGCGCCAGCCCGCGGCGGTACCTCCTCAGTGGAGAGCACGTCCGCGAGTATGTCTGGCACGATGAGGAGCGCGTCAACGCGTACCTGGCCGTGTCTCTGGCCCCGCGCGGCTGTTGGCTGGAGATTCTGGTGCAGCCAGAGTACCGCGCCGACATCATGCCGCACATCCGGCAGGTCCTCAGCGACTGCCAGGACGGCAGCGAACGGCCCATCTATTGCGCGGTGCCGGACTATGCCGTCGGGCTTGGCTGGCTGCTGCGCACGCTCGGCTTTGAGGCGATCGGCCGGCAGGCCCACATGGTAATGCACGTCGCATCGCGCGTTCCCGTCCGTCGTCCGCTGATGGTGGGCGGCCTCGATGGTAGCGTGGACATCCGCACCCCCGTCGGCACCGCTCACGGCTCCTATGCTACACAGGACAGACCCACGTGAGGCCGCGGCCACCGAGCCGGCCGCCCGCCTGGATCAGCCAGGAGAAGGTACCCGCCAACCTATGTCGATAGAGATCACTGACAACATCGGCGCCTTGGTCGACGTGATGCCGCCCGACGTGGCCGATGCGCTGCGACTTGCGGGGCGGTTCGAGTCTCTGCTGGAGGTCATCATAGACAAGGGGCGCCTCTGTGAGGCGCGCTACGTGGACCGCAACACCCTGCTCACCGAGCGCGAGATGACGCAGGAGGACCTGGACTACGTCGTCACGCGCATCGGCGACTTTGGCGATGACAACCGGGCTGGCATCGAGCGCACGTTGCACCGCATCTCGGCCATCCGCAACCGTGCCGACGACATCATCGGCCTCACCTGCCGCGTGGGGCGTGCCGTCTTTGGCACTATTGACATCATGCGCGATATCGTCGAGGCGGGGCAGAGCATCCTGCTCCTTGGGCGGCCGGGCGTCGGCAAGACGACGATGCTGCGCGAGGTAGCCCGCGTCTTGGCCGACAAGAAGCGGGTCGTCATCGTCGACACGTCCAACGAGATTGGCGGAGACGGCGATATCCCTCACCCAGCCATTGGCCATGCCCGCCGTATGCAG
>JAAZBY010000139.1 GCA_012513595.1 Chloroflexota bacterium | reverse complement strand
CCTGCGGGCCGGCCGGGGCCAACAACCCGGACTCGTCCACATAGCCGATGGGGGTACGGTTCCCCCCAGCGCCCTCCTCGACGATGATGATCAGCGCCATGAGGCCCACGATCACGACGGGCAGCGCCAGCGTCGAGATGATGAAGGAGCGGTGCCCGGCAATGCGCCGATACTCGTAGCGCGCGATCAGCCAGAGGCTATGCATGAGTGGACTCCTCCCCGACGACGTCCTCGATGGCGAGGCCCTGTACCACGGCGACAAAGATGTCGTCGAGCGTCGGCTCGGCAACCTCAAACCGTTCCACGCGGACCCCGTCGCGGCGCACCAGGTCCCGGAGAACCGACTGCGGGTCGACGCCGGAGGCCAGGGAAAGGTGCCAGTCGCCGTTCTGGCGGCGTGCCTCGAGCACTCCGGGCAGCCCGCTCAGGTCACCCTCCGCGCTGACCGCCAGGGCGTTGCCGGCAAAGTTCCGCTTGATGTCGCTGACCGCACCGTACAAAACGGCGCTCCCGTGGTTTACCAGCAGGATGCGGTGGCACAGCGCCTCCACCTGCTGCATCTGGTGCGTGGACATGATGACCGTGTGGCCAGCGTCAGACTGCTCCTTGATGATCTCTTTGACCAGGCGCGTGTTCACCGGGTCCAGCCCGGAGAAGGGCTCGTCAATGACCAGGAGCTCGGGGTCATGGGCCAGCGTGGCGATCAGCTGGGCCTTCTGCTGCATGCCCCTGCTGAGGGCCTCGACCTTCTTGGTGCGGTGCTCGGCGAGGTCCAGCCGCTCCAGCCAGGGGGTCAGGCGGCGCTTGGCCTCCGCCTCACTCAGGCCCTTCAGGGTGGCCAGGTAGGGCAGCACCTGGTCGAGCGTCTGGTCCTTGTAGAGGCCGCGATCCTCGGGCAGGTAGCCCAGGCGGCGCTTCTTGTCCTCGGTCCAGGGGCCGCCAAAGACGGCCACGCTGCCCGAATCGGGCGAAAAGATGTCCAGCATCATGCGGATGGTGGTCGTCTTGCCGGCGCCGTTGGGGCCCAGCAGCCCAAAGATCTCTCCGGGATGCACCTCAAACGACACATCCTGAACAGCCTGCACCCGTCCAAAGCGTTTGCTGACATTGGATACGACCACTGTCGCCATGCCCAGTTCCTCCATCTCGCAGCGACGCGCGGGGGCGTCGCCCGGCGCGCAGCGCGGTCTATAGGCGTATTGTAGCACAGATTCACGCTCTGCGCCGCGCCCACGCGTGGCCATGGTGCCTTACGTCTTCGTCAGACCTGCCGGCGCCGCACCCGCAGCATCAGCGCTACCCCCACAGCCACCAGCGCCAGCGGCCAGGCCACCTCCAGCGTGTGGCCCACGACGTATATTGCCCCATGCCCGATGAGGAGCGCGCCGCCCAGCACCGCGAACAGCCCGCCGGGGCCCAGCGCCCACCAGTTCTTGGTGTCGGTGAACAGGGCGCTCAGCAGCGTCACCAGCCCAAACCCCCCGCCCAGGCACAGGATCATGATGCCGCCCTTGGTCTCGTCGACGGTACCCCAGAGCGGCACACGCGCCAGGAGCGCCCCAGTCGCCAGCCCCAGCAGGATGCCGGCCGGCACCAGCAGGCCAGCGCGGCGCGAGGCGATCCCGGAAGCCAGGAAGGCCACCCCGATGGCCAAGAGGAGCAGGCTGGGGTTCTGCCCGGGCAGCAGCCGGTCGATCAGCATGACCAGCCCGATTGCGATCAGGAGCAGGCCGGGCACCCAACGCGCCGCCTTGCGCGGCGCCTGCGGAACCTCGTACTTGTCATGCTCTGTCATCGGTGTTCCTTTCCTCGCTTGGCAGCGCCGCCAACTGGTCATTTGCGGCGCGCTGCGAAAGGCTCTCGCCATAGGTTCATCTGTTGGCCAGTATATGGCTGGCAGCGCCCGGCGGCACCCGCCGGCGGATGCGCCCGGCGATGGTCAGTCGACCAGACCAGGACCTGGCCACCTGGACGGCTCCTAGAGGCGGCCCAGTCGCCGACCTGGGGAGGCCGCCCCGGCGCAACGACGTCAGCACAGCAGGGGTTGACCGGGCGGCCGCGCTGCGATATGCTCCCATATAGGCAATCTGCGCAGCCAGGACCCGCGCCACTTCTCTGCGAGGCAAGGGTCACGCCATCTATCGGGGAGTGAGAGACCCATGATCGTCAAGCGCAAGGACCTGCACGAGGTCAACCACCGTACCGACTATCGCATCCAGGAATTCCAGGACCTGCTCGGGCACCTGGTGATGCGGCGCACCACGCCGATCAACCCGTTCATCAACAAGCCCCACGCTGGCGACCGGTACTGGTTCATCCTGGAAGGCCAGGGGACGGTGATGGTCGGCGAGGAGAAGGCCGACGTAGAGCCCGGCGACCTGATCTACGTCCCCGAGTGGACCGAGAACAGCCTGACCAGCGACAGTGAGGTGCGCTGGATCTGCTTCGGCTGACCGTCTCCGTTTGCACGGGCAGCCGCGCGTCGGCTGCCCACAGCCCCAGGAGTCCGTCTGAGATGACGAGTTGTTCGGTGCCGATCCGGCCGATTACCCGCGAGCCCGGCTATCACTGGTTCGCGTATTATGACAAACTACAGATCGACCCCAGCGGCCGCTACGCGCTGGGCATGCGGGTGGATTTCGAGCACCGCTCGCCCCGTGGTGACGACGAGATCGTCGTCGGCATGGTCGACCTCGCCGATGGCGACCGCTGGATCGACCTGGGCACCTCACGGGCCTGGTCGTGGCAGCAGGGGTGTATGCTCCAGTGGCTGCCTGGCTCACGCGATGAGGTGATCTGGAACGACCGGCAGGGCGAGCGCTTCGTGGCGCACGTCCTCAACGTCCATAGTGGCGCGCGGCGCACGATCCCCGCGCCGATCTACGCCATCGCCCCGGACGGCCGCAGCGCCGTAGCGCCCGACTTCTGTCGGATCAACGACACGCGCCCCGGATATGGCTACGCCGGCCTGATCGATCCGTATCGGGACGAGCTGGCACCGGAGGGCTCCGGCATCTGGCGGGTCGATCTGGCGACGGGTACCACGGAACTGATCATCACGCTGGCGCAGATCGCCGCCATCCCCTACCCGCGCGGGGACTATGCCGGCTACAAGCACTGGTTCAACCATCTGTTGTTCAACACAGACGGCTCGCGCTTTGAGTTCCTGCACCGCTGGAGACACCCCCGCGGCTTTGACACGCGCATGTTCACCGCCGCCCCGGACGGTAGCGACATCCGCGTGGTGGATGACTATGGGCAGACGTCTCACTTTATCTGGCGAGACCCAGAGCACATCCTGGCCTGGGCCTGGCACCCGTCGCACGGGGAGAGGTTCTACCTATACCGCGACGGGACGCGTGACGTCGAGGTGGTAGGCGAGCAGGCGATGACCGGCAACGGCCACTGCAGCTATCTCCCGGGCAACGAGTGGATCCTCAACGACACGTATCCGGACGCGGCACGTCGGCAGCATCTGTACCTGTACCACGTGCCCACCGGGACGAAGGTCCCGCTGGGGGCCTTCCCGACGCCGCAGGAGTACGTCGGTGAGTGGCGCTGCGACCTACACCCTCGCTTCAGCCCCGACGGGCAGTCAGTCGTGATCGATTCGGTGCACGGCGGTCGCGGACGCCAGATGTACCTGCTGGACATCAGCGGGGTCGTCGCGCGTCCCCCTTCCGTACTTGGGTGACCCTATCGCATCGCTGAGGAGCACGACAATGAGCAACAGCGCGCCCCATCCCGGGTCCGGGGGGATTGCCGTCATCACAGGGGCCTCGAGCGGCCTGGGAGCTGCCTTTGCCCGGGAGTTCGCCCGGCGCGGGCACGACCTTGTCCTGGTGGCGCGCCGGCGCAAGCGCCTCGAGATCCTCGCGGCGGAGGCCGCCGTCAAGCACGGCGTCACGGCTGAGATCATCCCTGCGGACCTCTCCGTTCGCGAGGATCTCGACCGCGTGGTTGACCGGGTGCAGTCGCAGCAGAGCCTGCGCTTCCTGGTGAACGCCGCCGGCTTTGGCCTCGAGGGGCCCTTTTCGGCGAGCGACATCGCCCAGCAGCAGGCCATGATCGACGTACACGTCGTGGCCAGCGTGCGCCTGGTACGGGCTGCCCTGCCCGTCATGCTGGCGCAGCACGCCGGCGCCATCGTCAACATCGCCTCGTTGGGGGCCTTTGCTCCGCTTCCTGGCTTTGCCACCTATGGCGCCACCAAGGCGTACATGGTGAGCTTTACCCGCTCGCTAGCCATCGAGCTCGAAGGAACGGGCGTACACGTGCAGGCCCTGTGCCCCGGCTTTACCCACACCGAGTTCCAGGAGCGCCAGGGAGCCGACCTGTCTCGCGTCCCGAAGATGATGTGGATGTCCGCTGAGCAGGCCGTGGCCGCGTCGCTCCGCGCGCTGCAGAACGATCAGGTAGTGTGCGTGCCCGGCTTCCTCAACCGCATCGCGGCCAGGCTGGCCGGGCCCTTTGGCGAGTACATCCAGCGGCGCGTGGCGCCACAGAATGGCTGGATCACCGCGGCCGCCGACGAGGCGCAGGCCGCGGAAGAGGGTGCCGCGCCGCGGCAGGCGCGCTGAGGCCGCCACAAGAGAGGGCTGCGCGTACGCCGCGCAGCGCCACGCCCGGCATGTCCCGGAACAAGGAAAGGTTGCCATGACCGACTCGCACGATCGCATCTACATCGGCACCATCCTGCTCGAGATAAACCGCCACGGCGGCGCCAAGATGCCGACCTTCCGGGTTAGCGAGTGGTTGGAGCGCTTTGCCGCGGCCGGTTTTGACGGCGTGGAGCTCTGGGAGAACCACGCCGCCTTGGCGCCCGAGGAAGAGCTGACCGCCTTGGCCGCCTCGCCCGTTCCGATCGCTATCTATAACGGGTACGCGGCTTTCTGGGACGGCTCGGCCGGGCCCGCCGCGAGCACGCGTCTGGCAGCGCGGGTGGGCGCCCGGGCGATCAAGTTCAACTTTACCCGGGATGCCTCCCACTCCGAGGAGGACATCCGCGGGGTGGCCGATTGGCGCGCCGCCCTGCCCGCCGGCACGGCGGCCCTCTGTGAGTGCCACCCGGGCACCATCGCCGAGACCCCTGGCCAGGCCGCGGCCATCTTTGACCGGCTGGGCCGTGACCGCTATGAGGCCATCGTCCATCCCCTGACGCGGCCGGAAGGGCTGCGCGAGTGGTTCCGGGCCCTGGGCCCCATGATCACCCACGCCCACCTGCAGGCCCGCGGCGATGACGGCCAGCCGGTGCGCCTGGATCGCGACCCGCGCTTGCTAAGTGACACGATCCGCCTCCTGCGTGAGGAGGGTTTTCGCGGATCCTACACCCTCGAGTTCACCGAGGGGATGAACCGCCCTGGTGAGAACATCGCCGACCTGTGGCAGAACGCCGTGCGCGACCTGGCCTTCCTCCGGGAGGCCCTGGCGTGAGCCGACCGCTGCGCCTGCTGCACATCGCCGCGGGGGAGCCCTCGCCACGCATCTGGACGGAGCGCTTTCACCAGGAGCTGGCCGGCATCGGCGAGCTACGTTTGGTGACTGACGGGGACTCGCTTTCCGAGGAGGAGCACCTGCGCCTCATCCGGGGGACCGAGGTGCTGCTGATCGGCTGGGGCTCCAGCCTCATCCCGGCGGCGATCGCTCGGGACCCTGGG
>JAAZBY010000138.1 GCA_012513595.1 Chloroflexota bacterium | reverse complement strand
TGTGTCCGGTGCCGTGGACCTTGAGGATGCGGAGATCCGCTCAGAAACGGCGACTCCCGAGGTGGGCGCTGGCGCGTCGCTGCACGAGGCCAGCCCGTTGCAGCCGCTAGACCGATTCATCGCCGCATCTGAGGGAGACAGCGATTCTGGCAGGGCCAGCAGTTCCCCGGAGGGCGTCGAGCGCGTGCTTCAGGCCGGGCTGGACGCGGGCTCAGGACTGGCAGATGTCGTCGATCAGCCCGACGTGTTTGAGCCCGGCGCGCCCTCGGTCGGCGACGCGGACGGGGAGGAAGCGCCCGCCTCGTCCACCGCGGATGACGTAGAGGTAGAGGCGATCGCCCCCGATCTACCGGCACAGCCGTCCATAGAGCCGACGCCCGTGCCTCCGCGCTCCTCGCTGCACGACCTGGGTGTCGAGGCGCCGCCGCCAGCTGTCGACACGGCGCCCACGCCGGTGCCGAATCTGGAGCCCGAGGACATGTTTGCGATGCTGGCTGCGGACGGCACCGATGAAGGGGAAGGAGTTGCGGGTGCGCAAGTGGCCGCTGGGGAATGCGAACCCGTGGACCTTGAGCAGTCTGCTGCGCCGCCTTTGATCCCGCAAGACGCCGAGCCGGGCGCACTCCCTCCGCTACCCGCTGTACCTGTGCCGCCTCCGGCTGTTCCTGGCATCCTCGACGAGGCTGCGATGACCATGATGCCGGGCATGCCCGAGAGCCCTCCATCGCCTCCGTCGCCTCCTGCGCCTCAGTCGCGGCCTGCTGCATTCGACGAGGCTGCCATGACCATGATGCCTGGTGTGCCCGAGAGCCCGCCGCCTCCGCCTCCGCCCGCGGCGACGCCCTCTGCATTCGACGAGGCCGCCATGACGATGATGCCGGGCATGCCCGAGAGCCCGCCGCCTCCTCCTGCGCCTCAGGCGCCGCCTGCTGTGTTGGACGGGGCTGCGATGACTATGATGCCGGGCATGCCGGAGCGCCCGCCGGAGCCTCCGTCGCCTCCGCCGCCTCCTCGCACCGGTCAAGCAACCCCTGCTGGTCCTCCTCCGCCGCCCGCAGGCACGATCCGCCGCGGGTCGCTGCAGGGGTTGGTCGGTGAGCAGACTGCGCCGCCATCGCCGCGCGTGCAGCCGACGCCCTTGCCCTCGGGGCCGCCGCCTCCCGAGCCTCGGATTTCGGCTGGCGCTGCCCCGGCCCGACCCGCTCCCGTGGCGCCGCCGCCCCCGGTCTTGGGTCCCCCGGCGCCCATAACGCCGCCCATGACACCGCCTGTGCCTGTGTCCGCTAGACCCACGGATTGTCCCCACTGCGGCGCAGCGCTCCCTGCGGTGGGCGCCTTTTGCCCGCGCTGCGGCCAGCCGGTCGCGTCCGCCGCGGCTGTCGCCAGCGGCGCGCCAGCCAGGGTGTTCTGCCCCGAATGCGGGTACGAGAGCCCGCCCGGGGTGCGCTTTTGCATGCGTTGCGGCGCCCCCATGTCCGGCTCCGGTGTGGCAGCCCCTGTGGGCGCGCAAGTCCTGCCGCCAGGGAGGCGATCCCGGCGTGGCGGCGTCGCCTGGTGGGCCTGGGTGCTTCTCCTGCTGGCACTCATCGCCCTGGGCGCGGTGCTCTGGCTGCGCTTCGGCCAGGAC
>JAAZBY010000137.1 GCA_012513595.1 Chloroflexota bacterium | reverse complement strand
TTTCGCGGTCTTCCGCGCCGTCCGCGCGCGGGACCCCGGGGGTCTGAGGACGGCAGCCCTCGCTGCTGCCAGCGGAGCCCCCCGCGCGCCTCGTTTTCATGCCTGCCGGTGTGCGGCCTGGCGCACGTGACGACTCCACATCGGCCCCCCGCGCGCCCCGATGTCGTCCCTGCCGGTGTGCGGGCCGGCGCTCGTGACGACGCCGCAGCGGGCGGCGGGCGGTTAGGCCATGTCGTACAGCTCCGAGTGCACCTGGCCCCGCGGGACGCCGAGCTGCTGCAGGGCCGCCTCCACGGCGTGGATCATCGCCAACGGCCCGCAGAGCAGGTAGCGCCAGCCGTCCCGGTCGGTGGGAAGGTGCCGGGCCAGCATGGCGGCGTTGATGTACCCCTTTTCCCCGTGCCAGTCGGGGGGCGGCGCCTCGAACGTGTGCACCACGCGCAGGTTCAGGCGCTGACGCAGCTCCTCCAGCTCTTCCCGGAAGATGGCCACATCCCACGAATAAGAACCGTACATGAGGATGATGGGGCGCTCGTCGCCGCGATCGGCCAGGGTGCGCAGGATGCTGCGGAAGGGCACGATCCCGACGCCGCCGGCCAGCAACACCAGCCCCGGCGCGTCGGCATAGTCGTCCACCCCAAAGGTGCCGTAGGGGCCATCCACCCAGACCCGCGCGCCCGGCGGCACGTCCTTCACCGTGGAGGTGAAGTCGCCCAGCTCGCGGATGGTGAACTGCATCGCCCCGCCCTGCGAGGCGCTCGATGAGAACGAGAAGGGGTGCTCCATGATGGAGTAGGGCGAGCTCTGCACCTTGAGCCAGGCGAACTGCCCGGCCCGGAAGGCCATCCCGGAGTGGCCCAGCGGGTCAAGCGTGACGGTGTAGGCATCGCCCCGCTCGGCGACGACCTCGCGCACGGCGTAGGGGCGCCGCGCCAGGGCCAGCGGCTTGAGCACGCGCACGTATAGGAGCATCCCCAGCCACAAAGCGGCCAGCAGGGCCCACAGCACCTGTTGGGCCAGGGTGGCGGTGTAGTAGCGCACCCCAAAGATGTGCAGGTAGGCCAGCACCAGGGCGCCCAGAGCCAGGAAGCCGTGCAGCGCCTTCCACGGCTCGTACTTGAGGCGCACCTCTTTGCGCCACACCGACGTGTACACGAGCACCGCGGCGGCCAGCAGGGCGATCACGCCGGCCTGGGCCGTGGTCGGCGCCCGGAAGACGTTCAGGAGGCGCAGCACGTGGGGGTTGTTCAGGATCAGGATCAGCGGGTGCGCCACCACCAGGGCCAGGGAGATCAGCGAGATGCGGTGGTGAAAGTAGTAGAGGGTATCCATCGGGAAGGTGTCTGACAGGAAGCGCAGGCGCGCCGTCGGCACGGACTGCATCCCCATGAGAGAGAGCCCCGCGAACCCCAGGCCGACGGAAAAGTCGCGCCAGAACTGGCGCCCCGCCGGGCGCGGGCCCGCCAGGATGATGAGGAGCGGCGCCGCGGTCAAGAGCACGAACGCCGCGATCCAGAACGCCGATCGGGTAACCTTTTTCATCGTGTTCCCCCTTGTTTGCCGGCGCGTGGGCCGGCCGTGCGCGCCTTGGCCGGGCGCCCGCTGGGCTGCGCCGGCGCTCTGATGCTAGCGCTGGTGAGGAGCACACGGATTATGCCCAAAGTCCGCAGCGCGGTCAACGGCTTCGCGAGGCAAGCCCAGTTCCGTCGGTGACATTATCATTTGACGGAACCATAGGCCCCCGCTGGCATACGAGGTGACTGAACGCGCCCCGTTGAACGCGCCGCAGGAACGTGCTACCATATGCCCATCTCAAGGCCGCAGGGCGGCCCCGCTCTGCCGCAGGCTCAGGGAGGTGCAGCCGTCATGATCTGGCGAACGCTTCTCATCATCGCTGTTCTGGGAGGGGTGTTCTACCTCGGTTCGGCTGCCTCGCGGCGCGAGGACGTGAATGCCATCGGCGCCAAGTGGGCCGCCTCCGGCCATGCCGATGCGACCGCCGAATCGTGGGTGCACTGGGACGGGGACGACCCGCCGGTGGTGCCGGCCAACTGCGCCAAGTGCCATTCGGCGCCCGGCTTCCTAGATTACCTCGGCGCTGACGGCTCCCCGGCGCTGGCCGTCGACAAGGCGGCGCCGGTGGGTACGGTGCTCTACTGCCAGGCCTGCCACAACGAGGCCGCCGGCGCGCTGGAGAGCGCCGTGTTCCCCTCGGGGGCCGAGGTGGGCGACCTGGGCGCCGAGGCCGTGTGCGTGCAGTGCCACCAGGGGCTCGCCTCGGGGGCGGCGGTCGACCGGGCCGCGGGCGCCCTGGGTGACGACGAGGTGTCGGCCGAGCTGCGCTTTGTGAACGTGCACTATCGCATCGCCGCGGCCACGCAGATGGGCGCGGCGGCCGCCGCCGGCTACGAGTACCCCGGGCGCGAGTACGTGGGGCGTTTTGCCCACGCGCCGGACGTACACGTCTGCACCGACTGCCATGATCCGCACTCCACCCGCCTGGACCCCGACGTCTGCGCCCCCTGCCACGCGAACGTGGCCGACCGCCGCGACCTGGCCAACATCCGCACTACGCGGGTGGACTATGACGGCGACGGCGACGTGGCCGAGGGGATCGCGGGCGAGATAGCGGGGATGCAGGAGGCGCTCTTGGCGGCCATCCAGCGCTACGCCGCCGAGGTGGTGGGCCAGCCGATCGCCTATCGGGCCGCCTACCCCTACTGGTTTGCCGACGCCAACGGGGATGGCGCCGTCACCGGGGAGGAGGCCTCGCCCGCCAACCAGTACGCCGCGTATACGCCCCGGCTCCTGCGGGCGGTCTACAACTATCACCTGTCGCTGCAGGACCCGGGCGCTTACACGCACAATGCCCGCTACGTGATCCAGCTCTTGTACGACGCGATTGCCGACCTGGGCACGCGCGTCGAGGTCCCGACGGCCTCGCTGACGCGCCCGTAGAGGCGCCTACTCGAGGCCCGTGCGGAAGGGCGTCCCCGCCGCCGCGCAGAGGTCCTTGAGGGCGTCTCGCCCGGAGGCGGCGGCCAGCGCCACGCTGCCGCCCGGCTCTACCCACTGCCCGACCATGGCGAACCCCGCCAGGCCGGGCAGTGTCTTTTTCATGGCCCCGCCCATCATCATGCTCATCTTGCGCGTGGTGAGCGCCCAGCCGGCAAAGGCCCCCCGCCAGTTGCCGGTGTAGCGCTCGTAGGTGGCCGGGGTCGCTACGTCGACCTCCTGCACCCGGCCGCGAAGTTCTGGGAGGCGCTCCTCCAGCGCCGCGATCACGACGGCCGCGGCGCGCTCCTTCTCGGCGCGGTAGGCGGGCCGGTCGGCACGCAGCCTGGCCCACCAGTCATAGTCCGCGGCGCACCAGACCGTCACCACCGAGTGCCCCGGCGGGGCCATGGTCGGGTCAAAGCAGTAGTGCTTGAGCACCAGCCTCTCGTGCGGGACGTTGCCGATGATCACCGGCACCCGCAGAGGGAAAGAGAGCGTCGCCGGCTGGGCAGAGAGGTCGGCGGCCATCCCCAGAGAGACCTGCACGATGGCGTGCGAAAGCGGCAGCTCGCGGTAGTAGGAGCGGACGCGCTCGCTCACATAGCGCCCCTCGAGGAGGCCAAAGAGGGTCGTGTGGCCATCGGCGGCGGAGATCACCTGATCCGCCCGGTACTCGCTGCCATCGGCGAGGCGCACGCCGACGGCGCGGTCGTTCTCCACCAGGATGCGCTCCACCCGGGCGCGGTAACGGACCGCACCCCCCAGCGCCACATAGCGCGCGGCGAGGTCCTCGGCCAGCCGGCGCGACCCGCCGACGGGGTAGCCCGCCTCGTGGTCGTTCATACTGGCCAGCGTGGTGAGGAGGATCATCATGGGAAAGTCGTCGGGCGCGAACTGGAAGAGGCGGGGCAACGCCTCACGGAGGAGCGGGTCGCGCAGACGGCGGGCGTAGGAGCGCACGGTGGCCGTGCGCCAGCGCAAGAGGGCCCCCAGGCCCGGCAGCACCCCCTGCCCCAGGGCCAGCATGTCCTGCGGGGTGGTGGGCGTCAGGTCGACGGGGAGGTCCAGGCGCCGGAACTGGCGGACGCCGGCGGCCAGGTCGCGGATGGCGGCGGCGTCGGCGGGGGCCAGCGCGAGGAGGTGTTCCTCCAGGCGATCGGCGTCGGTGTAGAGGTGCAGGGTGCGGCCATCGGTGCCCTCGTAGCAGGTGAACTCGTCGTAAAAGTGGATGGGCCGCTCCGCAAGCAGGCCCAGCTCCTGCCAGAGGCGGTGCTCGGGGGAGCCGGGGCGGGTCCCGGTGAGGTAACGCACGGCGCCGTCAAAGGTGTAGGCGCCGCGCTGCCAGGAGGTGCACAGCCCGCCGGGGATGGCGTGCTGTTCGAGGATCTGCACGTCGTACCCGTTCAGGCGGGCATAGCAGCCGGCCGCGAGGCCGGCCATGCCGGCGCCGATGACGATCAGGCGCGCGTCGCGCATGCGCGCTCCTCCCGTTCGACGGCGAGACGTTTACGGGGTAGGGTATGGGAATCATGCACTAGGACAGGTGGGCAGTCAAGCGCGCTACGGAAGCGGACAGGCGCGCCTGCCTCGGTACGGGGGGAGCCATCTATGAATGCTATCTGGGATGCTATCGCCCTCGGGCGCCGCGGGCGTTGCTGGGCCCGGTGGGCCGCCTGCCTTGTGGCGGTCGGCCTGCTGGTGGGGCTGGCGGCCCGCCCACCGGGCGTGGCGGCGCAGGAGCCCGGCCAGGGCGCGGAGGAAGAGGAAGCCCCCGTTGAGGCTGTGGTCTCTCGGGTGGTGGAAGAGGGGTTCATTCAGGTCATCGGAGAGATGCAGCCGTACCAGACCCTGGAGATGACCCTGCTCCGCCCGCGGGACGGGGTGGAGCGCGTCGTGGTGCACAACTCGCTG
>JAAZBY010000136.1 GCA_012513595.1 Chloroflexota bacterium | reverse complement strand
CGGATGCGATCGCGGTACTTGCCGCCCAGGAACTGGTAGCAGGGCACGCCGTAGACCTTGCCGACCAGGTCCCAGAGGGCCAGCTCGATCCCCGAGACGCCGCCGCCCTCGCGGCCTGAGGCGCCAAAGCGCTTGATGGCCCGAAAGATCATGTCGACGTTGCAGGGGTTTTCCCCCAGGAGGAACGACTTGAACTGCAGGGCGTTGGTGCGGTGGCCGGCGTCGCGCACCTCGCCGAGGCCGTAGACGCCCTGGTTCGTGTCGATGCGGATGATCGGGTAGTCATAGTTCGAGGCGACCACGGCGCAGCGCAGGTCGGTGATGCGCAGCGCGGAGGGGCGCGAGAAGGTGTTGACGGCGGCCTCGACGCGCTCGATCTGTCGTTCGGCGTTCCCTTCTGCCACGGTGCGAATCTCCTCTTGGGGGGCGGGCGCGTCGGTGGCCTACGGAGGGCCGCCGGGGCGCCGTGTCGGTTACTGCTCGATGCCGGCGCGGGCCGCCAGGCCCTGCGCGTAGTAGTGTTTCACCTCGACCATCTCGGTGACCAGGTCGGCCCGGGCCAGTATGGCCTGCGGCGCCCGCCGGCCGGTGAGGACCACCTCGACCGCGGGCGGCCGCTCATCCAGGAAGGCCAGCACGTCTTGCTCGGCCAGGACGCCGAACCAGACCGCGACGTTGACCTCGTCGAGGACGATGATGTCGTACTCGCCGGAGAGCATCGCCCGGCGGGCGCGGGCCAGGCCCTGGCGGGCGGCGGCGCGATGCTCGGGCGTGACCTCCTCGCGGCGGATGCAGCGCACGTCTCCGAACTGTTCGATCACGATGTGCGGGTCGCCGCGCAGGGCGGCGTGTTCGCCGGAGGGCTGCCCCTTCATGAACTGGCCGATGTAGGTGCGCATCCCGTGGCCCGCGGCGCGCAGGGCCAACCCCAGGGCCGCCGTGGTCTTGCCCTTGCCGTCGCCGGTGTAGCACTGCACCCGTCCGGTGCGCAGATGTCCCTCGTGCACGGTTCCTCGCCTTCTGTGGGCCGCGCCGCGGTCAGCTGTCAGAGACCGCCGGCGGGGCGATGACGGTGTGCCCGCTGAGCGCGTCCTGCAGGAGGAGGCGCAGCTGCCGGGCGTTCTGCACGGCGTAATCCTCGGCGTTGTTGTTGAAGAGGAGGTGCACCGTGCCCGAGTGTTCGGCCAGGGTCGCCACGCGGGGCACCCACTCGGCCAGTTCCGGCTCGGAGTAGAGGTAGTTGAAGCGCTCGCCGGTGGTGGCGGTGCGGGCGTACCACATCTTGGCGTTGCGCCCGTGAAAGCGCACGATCGTCAGGCTCGGCTGGGTGACCTCCAGAAGGGTGGGGACGCTGCCCGAGCCGAGCTGCGGCTCATCCACCACGGTCAGGCCGACGCCGAGCTCACGCAAGGAAGAGAGGGTTTCGGCGACGTTCGCCGGCTCGTACCAGGAGCGGTGCCGGAACTCGACCGAGAGGGGGTCCTCGCAAAAGATCTCTCGTGCGTGGGCAATGTACTGCAGGTTCCCTGGCCGGTAGACGTACCAGGGCGGGAACTGCATGTGTACGGCGCCCAGTTTGCCCGTTTCTCGCAGGGGCCGGAGGGAGTCTCGAAAGGCGATCGTCTGGGCGTCGTCGGGCGGGTTCTTGCGGTCGTGCCAGGTCATCTGTTTGAAGGGTTTGACGTCAAAGACGAACCCGGGCGGCGTGCGGCTGGCCCAGGCGGCAAAGGTGCGCTCGGGCATCAGGCGGTAGTAGGTGGAGTTGATCTCCACCACGGGAAAGTGCTGCGCGTAATAGCTGATCTGCTCGGTGGACCTGAGGCCCTCCGGGTAGAAGCGGGCATGGTCGGCCCAGGAACAGGTGCCCACATAGATGTTGGCCATGGCGGACCTCCCCTCGCCCCTCGGTGACGCGGTCCTGAGGGGCAGTATAGCGCGGGCGGAGGGGGCCCGCCAGCGCCCCGATGGGCGTTGACGGCGGACGCTCGGGCGGGGATAATCCGCACGCCTACGCTGACGCTGCCACCCCGTAACCCCAGGAGGACCCAGTGAACCTACGCTTCCACGACGAGGATTGGGCGCGCATCGCCCGCGACTATGGCGCCTGGTGGGCCCACGAGCTGGAGCGCCCGCTCGTCCAGATCACGGGCGTCGAGCGGCAGGAGGGCGTGGCCTACGCCGAGCTGCCGCACCGTGTGGCCGAGTTCCCTCTCGACGTCTCTCCGGAGGAGATCATCGCCCGCACCACCCCGCACCTCGAGGCGACGCGTTACTATGGCGACGCCTTCCCACGCTATTTCGTCGACTTTGGCCCGGGGATGCTGGCCGGCTTTCTCGGCGCGGGCGTCAACCCGGTGCCCGATACGGTCTGGTTCTCTCCGCCGCGCGAGGTGGCCGCGCGCGACCTGCACCTGGCCTGGGACGAGGCGAACCCCTGGTGGCGGCGCGTGGAAAGGGTCACGCGCGTGGCGGCCGAGGCCTGGGGCGGGCGCGTGCAGGTGAGCCACACCGACCTGGGCGGCAACCTCGACGTGTTGGCCTCCTTCCGCACCACCGAGGGGTTGCTCCTGGACCTGTACGACGCGGCGGAGGAGGTCGAGCGGCTGGCCGGGGAGGTCACGCGGGCCTGGCTCCACGCCTACGACCTGCTGTGCGGCATCATCCGCCCGGCCTGCCCGGGCACGGTGCCGTGGGCGCCGATCTGGTCCGAAGGGACGGCCTACATGCTGCAGTGCGACTTTGCCTACATGATCTCGCCAGAGATGTTCCAGCGCTTTGTGCTGCCCGACCTGACGGCCTGCTGCGCGCACCTCTCGCACGGCTTTTACCACCTGGACGGGCCGGCGCAGATCGCCCACCTCGACCTGCTGCTGGGCATCGAGCAGCTGCGCGGCATTCAGTGGGTGCCGGGGGCGGGCAACGCGGACGCGGAGGGCTGGCCCGCGCTCCTGGCGCGCATCGTGCGGGGCGGCAAGCTCTGCCAGGTGGTCGTCTCGGCGGAGGGGGCGCTGCGCATCGTCCGGGAGGTGGGCGGCAAGGGCTTCATGCTGACCATCTCGGAGCAGATGACGGCCGCCGAGGCCGCCGCCTTCCTGCGCCTTCTGGAGCGGGAGGACCGCTCGCGGCGCTAGACGCAGCGGGAGAGGTGACATAACGAGAGGCCGCGGGGACGACCCCCGCGGCCTCTGGGCGTCTCTGGGGCGGGTTGCCCCGTCAGGAGGGCCAGGTCTGCTTGCCGCCGTCCACCCGCAGCACCTGGCCGGTGAT